>CAIWIS010000175.1 GCA_903912795.1 uncultured Bacteroidales bacterium | reverse complement strand
GCTGAAAAGCCGGTTTTGAACCAGCATCACCAAAATTGTAACACAAGCCCGTTGGCGCTGTCATCATCAACATATAATAAGGCGAGCGCATAAAACTCTTGTTTTCCGACAATTTATAATCGGTGCCCAGCGCACTCTCCAGTGCTGCCATCATCGTTACCTGAAATCCGGTTCCGTAGCCCCAGTACGAAAATCCTTCGGGATAAGCTCCATCGGGACCATAACTTTGCATGGCTAAGGGGACAGACTTTACCGATTTATCAATCATAGCTTTCGCAAGTACTGGTTCTTCGTCGTAAATTGCCAGCGCACCCATTACCATACCCGCATTACACACCTGATTCCAGTTGTTGATAGCCGTATAAAACGAGTCGTATTTATCGTTTTTGGCAGCTGACAATGCTTTTTCAACGATGGCTTTACGCACCTTTGTGCGAGTCGATTCAGATAGTTTATCGTAGAGCCAGTCGTAACCAATGGCCACTGCCATAGTCATTTCCGCTACATCTAAAAAATGAGTAGGATTCCAATCCTGAAAATCACTTACCGCAACTAATTCTTGCGCTGCCCGTGCTAAATACTTTTCATTTCCTGTCATTCGATAGGCATAGGATAAAAAATAAATGCGTTTCAGGGCTTCGTTCGAAGTGGCCAACAATCGTTTACCAACTAATACATGTTCTAAGGTCGCCTTTGTTAAATATTCATCTGCTTCAGCAAGAATAAATTGATGCACAGGCATCATTTCAGGGCTTCGTTGCAACAAATCGGTGATTTTTTGTTCTTCGCCCTGGGTCAACAATAAGCGTGGATGCGCTGTAATTTTTTCGATAATGGGAGGAATCGGAGGATCGATAATATCATCCGTTCCATTCCCACTACAACCAACCAAACTAAACAACAAACTTATTACACCTAAAACCTGAAATATTTTATGCATTCAACTACTTGAAATTTTTAACAACAAAAGAACACAAGAGAACCACAAAAGAAGAAATATTTAATTATAAAGTACACAAGAGTGAATTTTCAGTTTTAGAAAATTAAAAACTTTTGTTCCCTTTTGTGTTCTTTTGTGGTTCAATTTTTAATCGTTACCACAAAACTTGCCTTTTGATTTGCAGGCACTTTTGATTCGAAGCCAATCATGATTGTTCCAGGATTTTTTTGATCGTAATCTGTACCTGGATCTTCCGAATTCCATGTTTTGAGCTCAAAAGGAAAGTTAGAAGTTACTTTCAATATTTTCTTTTTCCCTTTCTGAGTCAATTCAATGGAACTGCTATCGAGTATTTTTACAGTAGCCGGAGTAACCATTGTCCAACGCACGAGTGCTTCCTTATCGTTAGTCGAAACTTCGTCCTCCACTTGTAAGTAGTTGTCGTTTTTCAACACCACTTTACGGATAGCGTTGCTTATTTCGCCTTTAAAGATATCAGACAAATCGAACTTGCCTCCTTTTTCGGTTGGAGAATTGAACGTTTCGAGCAGCAACGCTTCTCCTGAATAATTATGTTTTTTATTGTTGATTGTTAGCGTATTGTGATTCTTATTGTTCAATCTGAACACATCCCAACGTTGTGCATCCTGACCAATTCCCCATAGATCAATATTTTTACTTTCGAGCGTGATATAACTTTGCAAACCAAAATCCATAGCCCAACGCAAACCTTGGGAATCGTACACAAATGTGCCTGCATCCATGTGTGCATGACTTGTTGAAGCAGAGCCACCTTTTACACCCAGATACTCGCCTGTTTTCGATTTCCAATCGGTACGAACCATCACCACAGGCGTTTCGCCTTTACCAGCCCATACTTGTTGAGTAGGAGCAGTGATATTCGAAAAGTCGATATCTTTGGCAAATGTCAGAACTGCAGGTAACAAACGCTCTTCCTCAATTGATTTCAGAAAAGTACCTGCTTGCATGGATTTATTTTCTTCGAAAAGCAAATTGGCGTTATTTGTTTTTTTTGCAAACCAAAACTGAGCAATGTTGGCATTTTGACTTACGCCACAATCCGAATAATTGAATCGTTTAGCAATCGGACTATTTACAAAAAGCATAAACTCAGCTGATTTCAAAAAACCTGGCGATTGCGACAAGCCATTATCCGAACCCAGCGCACTTTCGAGTGCAGCAAGCAACATCACTTCGAAACTGGTACCATAACTCCAATACATGGCTCCTTCGGGATAAACGCCATCGGGCGCATAACTTGCCATCGATTTAGGATTGGTTATGAGCATTTCTTCAATGATTTCCTTGGATTCCGTAGGATTGCTTTCGAAAGTAGCAAGAGCACCATAAACCAAACCGGCATTACACACCTGATTCCAGTTATTCGCCACCCGTTTGTACTTATTGTATTCTTCCACTTTCGAAGTTGCAAAAGCATTTTTCAGAATAGCATTTTGAATATTCTTTTTGGTAGAATCCTGCAAAGTTGCATACAACCAGTCGTATCCAACAGCCACAGCCATAGTCATTTCACCCACATCCAAATAATGCGTCGGATTCCAATTATCAAATTTGCTCACAGCATTTAATTCCAACTCTGCTCTTTTCAAGTATTTTTTGTCTTTGGTCATTCTATACGAATACGACAAATAAAATACCCGCTGTAGAGCTTCGCGCGAAACAGCCAACAGTCTTTTGCCCGTTTTAATATAGGTCAAAGGAGCAACTGTGAGCATTTCGTTGGATTTGGAAATAATAAGATTGTGAATTTTCTTCAATTCTTCGTTCGATTTTATAGCTTTACGAACCTTTGCTTCGTCTTTTTTACTCATTAAAAGACGTGGGTGCGATGCTATTTTGGAATAGTTGAATGAATCGGCAGCGTATGATATTCCATTAATTACTAGCAGCATAATTACTGCTAGCACCATCCTTTTTGCATTAAATTCGTTTGTCATTATGCTATTTTATTGTATTCTAATTCTTAATTATTTTTTTCGATACTGGTGCGTTAATTCCGTCTTTCATTTCAACTAAATATATGCCCGTAGCCAAATTATCTGTATTTAGCTTAACGGTGTTGTTACCAGCATTCATCGAGAATTTATTGGTTTGTATCACTTGTCCATTAATGCTTCGCAATTTTACACTATAATTACATGCAAAAGTTGAATTATGATTAATAATCAAGGTATTGTCAATTAAACTTACTGTAGTGTTTTTATCCATTACATTGGCAACTGAAGTGCCAATTGAAGGTGTAACTGAGTTGGATACTGAGCTTTCAGCACTATTACCCAGACTATTACTAGCTGTAACCGTAAATGTATAAACAGTTCCGTTTGTTAAACCTGTAACCACTATCGGACTTGCTGAGCCAGTAGCAGTGAGTCCACCCGGCGAAGCTGTAACAGTATAATCCAAAAGGACAGAACCACCATTGGCTGGAACATCAAATGCCACCGATGCCTGAGCATTACCCGCTGTTGCCACAACATTTGTTGGTGCCGAAGGCAAACTTGCAATCAGAGCAGCCGT
>CAIWIS010000174.1 GCA_903912795.1 uncultured Bacteroidales bacterium | reverse complement strand
TGAGCTTTTGGCTAATGTAGAACGTATTAAATCGAAGCAAAAGGGTTCGGAGCGTATGGATAAGCGGGTTAACGATGCTTACAACGAATTACTGCATATTCAGGATCAAGCTTTGTTTTTTTGCGAAATGGATGGCGCTTTAAACAGTATTGTAACAAAACTCAAAACTAATGCACCTGATATTAAAGATAAGGAACTTATTTGGTGTTGCTTGCAACTACTCGATGTACCTACTCATGATATATTAATATTGCTCGACTACGAATCGGTAAATAGTTTGAAGCGTATGAAAGGCCGCTTAGCCATTAAACTAGAACTTGAAAATGCCACTTTATTAAACGATTATTTGCTCCAATTACTAATTAATGATTAATGATTAATGACTGATTAGCCATTTTTTTACAAAGCATGAAACTATTTCGCCTGATATACATAATAACCCTATTGCTTATAGCGTCGTCTTGTTCGCACACTAACAAACAATTGCTACAAGCCGAAGCCCTTGTGGAAACTGCCCCCGATTCTGCAATTGCCATACTCAATACATACAGCTACAATAAACTGTCGGATAAAGATAAGGCCTTGTATGGGTTGGTGTATATGCAGGTTCTGGATAAAAAGGCTATGCCAATTGAACCTGATTCTTTACTGGTTTTTGCAGAGAATTACTATAAAGGTGTTTCGGATAATATAAGGTTATCTGCTTGCTACTTGTTAAGAGGAAAAGTGTTTAAAAGCAGGTATGAGTACGAAAAGGCGATGAGTTGTTTTATAACTGTTAGCGAACTTGTAAATAACGACTATAAACTATTGGGAAAAGTCTATATTAATATGGCTGATATACATAGTTTTCAATCTGATTTTAATATTGCGAGGCTCAAATACAACAAAGCTTTTAAGTATTTTAAACTGGCAAAAATGAAGCAGCAATCATTTTACGCTCAATTATTTTTTGCTAAAACATATTCGCTTGAGAATCATTATCTGAAAGCAAATACGTATTATAAAAACCTAGAAAAGCAAACTGATGACTCACTACTTATTGGTCTGCTATATCAGGAAATGGGTCAGAACTATTTTAAAGATAAGAATATTGATTCATCATTGCTTTATCTGCAAAAAGCAAAAAACTACCCCTATATTGGTATAAATAAAGCGCTCAGATTAAGTTATATGGCAAGAGTGTATTTCGAATTGAAGAACTATGATTCGGCTTTTTATTATGCTGAGGAAACATTTAAATATCAGCCTGAGATTCGTTTACAACGTGAAAGTTATCGCATTATGACGAATTGCGAATTTATTAAAGGACGTACCGAAAACGTAACCAAATATATGAGCAGGTATGTTGAACTTGGTGACTCAATTTATAAACTGGATAAACAAACCAAAGGCAGCTATATCGAAACGATGTACAATTCACAAAAGGAAGCAGCCAAATCGCGCATTTGGATTTGGTATTTGCTGATTTCAATCGTATTTATAATTTCCGGGTCGGTGTATTTGTATATTACCAAGCATAAAAGGGCTGAACTTAAACTAAAACTGAATGACGTAAATCATAGCCAACAAAAAGCCGCAATACGCAAAGATATAATGATGAAAAAGCAAACTTCGCTTTTAGCTAATATCGAACGGATAAAAACCGAGCAAAAACTAACCGAAAAAGGAAATGCAAAATTCCCTGAGCGTGTGAAAAGTATTTACAACGAATTACTGCATATTCAGGATCAAGCTTTGTTTTTTTGCGAAATGGATGGTGCTTTAAACAGTATTGTAACAAAGCTCAAAACCAAAGCACCTGATATTAAAGACAAGGAACTTATCTGGAGTTGCTTGCATCTGCTCGATGTACCCACTCACGATATGTTGATATTGCTCAACTACGAATCGGTAAATAGTTCAAAGCGAATGAAAGGCCGCTTGGCTCATAAACTCGGCCTTGAAAATGCCACTTTATTAAACGATTATTTGCTCCAATTACTAATTAATGATTAATGACTGATTAGCCATTTTATTAAAGTTCTTCATTTCGCATTGCATCAAAAAGTTGTTTTTTACCCCTTTTTTT
>CAIWIS010000173.1 GCA_903912795.1 uncultured Bacteroidales bacterium | reverse complement strand
GGCATGTTTACCCAAAATGTACCTTGACTTTCGGCATCGTTAATGGGAACCCCGTTAACCGTAACATTGGTTCTAGTGGCGTCACTGCCACGTACCCGAATTCCAGTGTATCCAATTCCAACACCTGCATCAGAAGTAATAACAACCGAAGGAATTTGATTTAATAAATGTACCCCTACAAATATCTGTTTTCACAATTTTAGTACTCTTTGCCCTTCTTATTAGTGCGTATCTTGCATCAGTTTTTGTTCCATCAGGCAATTCAATTACACCTTCTTGCGATTGATAAATGACATAATCAGCAGTACCATTGGGGTAATTTAATTTTATAGCTACAATATCACGGTCGATACCACTAACACTTTTCACGGGTAATTTCACAATATCGTTAAACAAGGGTTTATCTCCCTCACGGTATCCCTCGATAATATGTGCAAAAACTGAATTTGCATCAGTACCCGGCTTGACAATTCGTTGTTCAATTAAGAAGTCTCTACCATTTTCAAAACCTACAACACCGTTGAATTTTGCTTTTGCATTACTATGACTATCCAATTCGGCCAACCATAATCCCTTTGCGTTTAAAAGTGAGGAGTTCTGTTGTTTGTCTTCAAAACCTGTCATCCTCAATCGTACTATACCATCATTCATTGGTAGAGGGCGAGTATAAGCACTTCCGTCAATTGGGTGCGGTGCGTAAGCACATAAATCGCTTTTCCATTCCACGCTCCATTTGCTCTTTATCTCATCTAATATTTCTACATTTTTAACCTCTTTGTAATACGATAAATCGGTACCACGATGAGGTCCACCTCCTTTTAATACCAACTCTAAATTATCGGCCCTATCCTTTACTTTCGGCAATGTTTCATTCATACGTTTTCCCCATGCACTATTAAATAGCACGTGTTCTGAACCACCTGATAATTTCAATAAATCCAGAGCATAGGGTTTGCCATCGGGAGTTTCAACAGCAATTAATACACGGCGAAAATCAGAGGCATTACTTATTCCATTTTTAGTAGTAATATTATCAGTAATATTTTAGGCTTTATTTTTTTGCCATTCCAACTCCATGGGCTTAAAGCCATTAGTGCGCGACCAAGCGTATTCATCAATCACATCGAGTACCTGAAAGCCTGAACCGACTGCGCCTTGTGCTTCACCGCCTTTAAATGTAACTACTGAACTTAATCCTCTATTGTTGCCCCAACCGCTACCTGTACCTACGCCATCAATTGTAGCCGAATTATGACACAAAACACTATGGGCGTATGCCCACGACCAGCTGTTAAATTCCCCTTTTCTGGGCATAGAAACAATTTCGTGATTTGGATACATTTTCTTCAAATCACTAAACTCGGGCCTTTTCCAATCGATTTGTAAATTACCCCACCACATCGAATATCCTCCATGTCTTAAAACAGGAACTCCATCTATCCAACATTCTAAACTCAATGCATCTTGTCCATTGTGAACTGAAACACGGGTATAGTTCATTGCTAAATCCATCCTATAATCAGCCTTGCCTACCTTTAACATTCC
>CAIWIS010000172.1 GCA_903912795.1 uncultured Bacteroidales bacterium | reverse complement strand
TTTCGTTAGACATTTTAGCCAAAAACTCATACGGAAGCTGCGCCCAATCGGCTGTCATGGCATCGGTCGAAGTTACAGCGCGTAACGCAACTGCATTTTCGTAGGTACGCTCATCGCCCATAACACCCACTGATTGAACAGGAAGAAGAATTACACCCGCTTGCCACACTTTATCGTATAAGTTCCAATCGCGCAAACCAGTAATGAAAATATCGTCGGCTTCTTGCAAAATGCGCACTTTTTCGGCAGTGATATCGCCCAAAATACGAACGGCTAAACCTGGACCAGGAAAAGGTTGGCGTTTAATAAGATGATGCATCATGCCCATTTCGGTTCCTACTTTACGAACTTCATCTTTAAACAATAGGCGTAATGGTTCACAAAGTTTCAGATTCATTTTCTCTGGAAGTCCACCCACATTGTGATGACTTTTAATAACAGTGCCGGTAATCGAAAGTGATTCAATAATATCGGGATAAATAGTGCCTTGTGCCAACCATTTTACATCTTCTATTTTATGTGCTTCTTCGTCGAACACATCAATAAAGCCACTACCAATAATTTTACGTTTTTGTTCAGGATCCGAAACGCCTGCTAAAGCTTTGTAAAAACGCTCTTTTACATTTACGCCAATAACATTCAAACCAAGGTGTTCGTAATCTTTCATTACGTTTTCGAATTCGTTTTTGCGTAACAAACCATGATCTACAAAAATACAAGTGAGATTTTTACCAATTGCTTTATTAAGCAATACGGCAGCTACCGACGAATCCACGCCACCTGATAAACCTAGAACCACTTTATCGTTGCCCAATTGTTTTTTAAGTTGGGCCACAGTTGATTCCACAAACGAAGCCGGCGACCAATCGCGTTTACATTCGCAGATATTTAGGAAGTTTTCGAGCAATTGTGTACCATCTAATGTATGGAAAACCTCCGGGTGAAATTGTACACCCCACGTATTCTCGCCTTCTACCTTAAAAGCAGCCAATTCCACATCGTCGGTACTAGCAATTTTTACAAATGAACTTGGAATTTTTGTAATTGAATCGCCGTGCGACATCCAAATTTGTGAACCAGATGGTATATTGGTGAATAACGGATCTTTAGAGTCTATATAAGTCAGATTTGCACGACCATATTCGCGCGAACCAGCAGCCTCTACATTACCACCCGAAGTGTAAGCCATAAACTGAGCACCATAACAAATACCCAAAACAGGAAATTTGCCACGTATTGGGGTTAGGTCTGTTTTAAATGCAGTTGGGTCGTATACCGAAAATGGACTTCCTGAAAGAATTACCCCTTTCACTTCATCGGTATCGTTCGGAAACTTGTTGTAAGGCAAAATTTCGCAATATTCGTTTAATTCGCGCAAACGGCGAGCAATAAGTTGGGTAGTTTGCGAACCGAAATCGAGGATAATAATTTTTTCCATGAAATGATAATTGAGAGGGGTTTTTGAGATTTGCTATTTTCAGCCGCAAAGGTACAAAAAAACAAAAAGTTGTGCAAGAGCTTGTTTAGTAGAATTACACAAAGCTGTAAGCACAAAACTTATCATTAGGTTCCACAATAGGTTTTATAACAGGCATCATCGGAAAATGCAGGTGGAGCCATCAATTCAAAATCGGGATTTGTAGTTGAGTAGGGCTCCGACAATCGATTCACGAGTGCATTAAATGTACTCATAGTTCCCGTTTCGGTTACTTGTTGAAGTGCTGCTTCCACTCGATGGTTGCGCGGAATGTAAATAGGGTTGGTTTGTTGCATGGTCTGTAGCCAATTGTCCTCACTTGCCATGCGCTCTTTCCATGCTTTTTCCCAATACAGAAAATCGGACTGCTGATACACGTTATCAGAAATAAAATTTGGATACATTAGTCGAACAAAAGTATTGGTGTAATCAGTTTTATTAATAAACATCCAGTTCAATAGTGTTGCAATCATTTGCCTATCACTATCCTGCACATTAGTTATACCAATTTTCTGAGCCAACATAGTCATATATCGTTCATCAAAAATGGATTGAAATGTATTTAAAACAGTCTCTGCCTTTTTAATTGCCATGTTTGTATCGCTATCAATAAGTGGTAAAAGGCATTCGGCCAATCGAGTAAGATTCCAAAGAGCCATTGTGGGCTGATTACCAAAAGCATACCGTCCACCCGTATCAATTGAGCTAAATACAGTACTGGGATTATAAGCATTGATAAAAGCACAAGGTCCATAGTCAATTGTTTCGCCCGAAATTGTCATATTATCGGTATTCATTACGCCATGTATAAAACCAACGCGCATCCAGTTCACAATTAAATCAATTTGTTTATCCAACACCTTAGTAAGCAGGGATATTGCTAAATTTTCATCGAGTAAAATTTCGGGGAAATGTCTTTTAACAACATAATTTGTAAAATCACGAAGCGTTTGTGGCGCACAAAAACGACTTACATACTCAAATGTTCCAACTCGTATATGACTTGCAGCAACACGTGTCAAAACCGCCCCTTGCTGCACTTGCTCCCTATAAACAGCTTCGCCTGTAGCCACCACTGCCAAACTTCGGGAAGTGGGAATATTCAAAGCATACATGGCTTCGCTAATTAAATACTCACGAAGCATGGCACTCAGTGTGGCACGTCCATCTCCTCGTCGGGAGTAGGGCGTTATGCCAGAACCCTTCAATTGAATATCAAATCGCAATCCTGCAGCAGTAACTTGCTCTCCAATCAAAATGGCTCTACCATCGCCCAGCATATTAAAATGTCCAAACTGATGCCCACCGTATGCTTGCGCCAAACATGCAGCACCATCGGCAATTATATTACCACTCAACAGCGCAGCCAAGGTTTTAGTGTTGTTATCAATGAATTCAATATCAAGTTCCGTAGCTAATGCGTTATTAAACAACACTAATTGAGGTGATTGAACAGGTGTGGGTTTACACTCCGAAAACATTTCTGGAGCTAGCGTATGGTATGTGTTGTCG
Organism: uncultured Bacteroidales bacterium; assembly: GCA_903912795.1. Taxonomy (GTDB): domain Bacteria; phylum Bacteroidota; class Bacteroidia; order Bacteroidales; family Paludibacteraceae; genus Paludibacter. The sequence goes on along the minus strand of CAIWIS010000172.1, from coordinate 8,648 downwards.
AAATTAAATTGCATTTTACCAATTGATTTAAATGAAACAATAAAACAATCTCGTTACTTTATTGTTTAAAAGGCAAACCGGCGTTAAAAAAACGTCCGGTTTATTCTTTTTTGATAACAAATACAATTCTTTCAATGACTGATCATCCATTTGCAAACATTACTTTTCAGCAGTTTTTAGACAATTTTAAAGCCAGTATGAAACGCGCATATCATCGCGATGAAAAAATCGATGTTTTTTGCAGTACACGTGGCATACCAGCTCCGGTTTTAACTGAACTGATGTCAACCAATCCTTTAGCACTAACTATACCGCGGGCTTATGGAGGTTTTGGAGGTAATGTAAAACAAAATACTGCCTTTATTTCTGCAGCATCCTACGAGTCGCTTGCATTGTCGCTCACATTGGGTATAAATAATGCACTCTTTTTACAACCATTTACCAAATATGGCCAAGATGCAGCTAAACCACATGTGTATAAACGCTTTTTGAACAATCAAAGCATGGGTGGTTTAATGATTACCGAACCAGGATTTGGTAGCGATGCGCTTAACATGCAAACTTCAGTTACCGAAAAAGAAGGAAAATTTCATTTACAAGGCAAAAAACACTGGCAAGGATTAACTGGCATGGCCGAATTTTGGTTACTTACCGGACGACGGAAAACTGAAACTGGTAGCTTAATGCGCGATGTGGAAATGTTTATGTGCGACGTGAATGCTCCCAATCAGCAAATAAAAGTGGATGAATATTACGAAAACCTTGGGTTATATCAAATTCCTTATGGATTAAACCATTTGGATGTACAATTACCTGAACAAAATAGACTTATACCACAGACTACAGGTGTAAAAATGTTGTTGGATTTATTGCATCGCAGTCGCTTTCAATTTCCAGCTATGGGGTTGGGCTTTATTCAACGCATGTTGGACGAAGCGATTACGCATGCCCAAGCACGTTTGGTAGGCAATAAAAACTTGTTTGAGTATGATCAGGTGCAAAACCGTTTGGCTCGTTTACAAGCGAACTTCACTATTTGCTCCGCATTTTGTGTAAAATCGGGCGAAGTAGCTGATATAGAAAATGATTTATTTCCACTCGGACTCGAAGCGAATATAATTAAAACTGTAACTACCGATATGATGCAGGAATCGTCGCAATCGCTGTTACAATTGGTTGGCGGAAAAGGATATCGATTAAATCATATTGCCGGTCGCTCAACGGTTGATAGTAGACCATTCCAAATTTTCGAAGGTTCGAATGACATTTTGTATCACCAAATAGCTGATGCATTTCTCAAACTTATGAAAAATGCCAAAGAAACAAAACTCTACAACTACCTAAAAACCTACACCCCTTCCATTTTCGAACGTCTACGCGACTTGACAAGTTTTGAATTGGATTTTCAGCTCGCTCAACGCAAGCTAGTTGACTTCGGACAAGTTGTAAGCAGAATATATTCCATGCAATTAGTAGCCGAGATGGCCGACAAAGGTTTCCGCAACGATTTAACCGAAAATGCGTTGGATGTATTGCGACAAGAAATTGCAACACTTATCAACAATTTCCGTTTAGAAAACAAAACACTTGTGGTGCCTGACTATGGTGCTAAAAGCTATTGGTTTGACCTATAATACTATAACTCGCTGAAAAACAGTTGTTTTATGTCTGAATAAATTTGTGGTTATTTGCGTTCAGCTTTTATTTATATAAAAACTACTCAACAACTGTTTTTTGTATCGAAATTAATTGCATATCGAAACGTAAAGTGGAATAAGGTAAAATTGAGCCAGCACTCATTGTTCCATAAGCCAAATAATAAGATAAAACAATGGTTCTAGTTTCGCCAACTTTCATCTGTTTTAGGTTCAACACCCAACCAGGTATTAACTGATAAACTGTAAAAGTGCGAGGTGTAGCAGTTAAGTCCAATGTAGGATCATTTCCTTTAAAAGTGCCATCAAAAACGGCTCCATTTATAAGCATACCTTTATAGTTTACAGTCACTTTATCCGTTTCGGTTGGGCTAACGCTTTCTGCATTGCCTTGCTTTTTAATTTTATAGTAGTATAAACCTCCACCTTGCTCAGCCGGAAGTGCAAAAGCCTGATAATCTGAACTATCTTTCATATTTATGAAATAGGTATCGTTCTCGGTTTTCCATTTTTCAATTTGCTTTGAATAATCATCCTCCATACACGAAGTTGCTAAAACTAAAACAAGGCTTACTAAAAACACTTTAACCAAATTTTTCTTCATATTTTAATTCTTATTTATGTTTAAAAAGGATACCCAATAGCTACATGAAATGCAAAATCGTCGCTATTCAGCTGTTTAAAACGCCAACGATTTGCATCTAACTCGGCAGGGTCGAACATACGTACGCCCATATCGAAACGGAAAATAAAGAACGAAAAGTCTAATCGCAAACCAGCACCATACGACATGGCTATTTGTTCGGTAAAGCTATTCCATTTAAATTGACCTCCAGGCTGTTCAGTACTGTAATCTTTTATAGTCCATATATTTCCGGCATCAAAAAACAAAGCACCCTCGATATACCAAAACATTTTGGTCCTATATTCCACATTTAAATCCAATTTTAAATCGCCCACCTGATTATAGTCGCGCGAACGCACATTGAGTATCCCCTTGTATATGCCGGGCCCAAGTCTACTTTCGTTCCACCCGCGTACGCTATTAGCACCACCACTATAAAACCTACGTTCGTACGGAATAATATTAGCATTGCCAAAAGGCAAACCGGCGCCTAAACCTGCATGATAAACTATGCGATTGTTTTTGTCGAAAATTTGATAGAAAGAGGAATTGTATTCGCCACGTACATATTGCGAGTACCGCACATTAAATAATTTGTACGAACCGTCCAATTCTTTAGTAGTACCTAAAATTATGTTGGCAAGAGATAAAAAATTCCCCGCTGTTTCCACGTTATAATTATGCAAAGTATAATTGCGCAATGGTCTATTAATATTATAATTACTAAATGAACCATTGTAGCCCATGCGCATTATAAAATGGTCTTCGTAATTATATTTATTATAAATGCCAGCTTTGATATAAGTTGAACGAAAAGTAGCATCTATTTTTGGAAAATACACATAACTCAGGTTGAATAACTCAAACTGGTGATGATATTTGTTCGCAGCAGTTGACCAAGAGTAATTCATTCCTCCCGTGAGATTTGTAGTCGTAAATTCATTAGGACGATTCTGATAACTAATATTAGTTGTATACTCGGTATTGGCATGTACATTGCGTTTAAAATCGTAGCTGCCAAACGGAAACAAAAATTTAGGAAACATGAGTCGCACCTGACCACCAATTTCTTTAGCCCATTCAATATTTTGTTTTTCGAGCGCCATACGACCTTGAATACTCAATGTTTCAGCTCCTTTAAACACATTTTTATTAACCGTACCCAATTGTAAAGCGCCACCCAAATACCCTTTGGTGAGCGTACCTTCAACTTCGGCCGACACACTGATTGTTTTTCCGGGTACAATATATATATACGTATCGAGCACATCGGGCACATCAGTTTCTTTGAACGATATATTCACATATTTTATTGGCGACAAAGAGTTTAATCCTGAATAAGTTCGCTCAACAGCTATATCGCTATATAAACTATTGGGTTCAATAAACGAATTATGTATCAAAGCATCCAGACTTACAAATTTCTGTTTGGCATCAATCAAATAATAATTCCGAAACGAAACCGTATCGTATTGCTGAACTAAATTAATCGAATCGAGATTATCCGTTTTGTTTAAAACAAAAAATACTTTGCCAACAAAATACTGTCGGAAAACCAACCAATTAATTGGAGCGCTACTATTTTTGAGGTTCGATTTAATATCTAATTTTACATCTACCTGATTGCTCTTAAGTGCACTATCGGCTGCATAAACAATAAAATCCTTTATAAAGTTATAGTAACCCGTATTTCGCATTTGCGACGCTATGCGTTCACGCTCACGATTAAGAACATCGGTATCGAAATTAATTCCTTTACGAATAAATGATCTGGCAGTGTCGGCTGCAATAGAGTCGAAAACAGGATGATTGGCTTGCGTCTTGTAATTTCGGATTTTGTATGGTTTATTGGCTTGAATGTGGTATTGCACTTTTACCTTTTTATTTTTAAAAATTAAATTGGTATCGACATAAGCGTTAATGTAACCACGATTTTGGTAGAGTAATTGTAGTTGTTGAGTCGACATTTTAGTCAACATTTCGTCGAAAATAACAGGAGGTTCACCCCAACTTTTAAAAGTGCGATTCCAAAAACGGTTCCATTTTGTGCTTGTATCCCTAGGTGCCCAATTATAAATACCTAATTGCATACGAAAAAGGCCAAGCACAGTCGGATTAGGAGTCTGGCGCAAATACTCTTTCAGTTCGGATGATTCAACATCTTTCAGGTCGGATTTAATACGCACATCATCAAGCAGATACTCTCCATCCTTTACAAATTTTGTAGAGCTACACGCCCACAAAAAAAGAACCATTAAAAGTACAACTATTTTTGATAAAGTTTGAGTAATACGCATTATATTGTTGTTCTGAATGAATTTGCAAATATACTTTTTTTATTGCGAAGTTGCAATTACCGTGTTGCACAATCAAAATTAATGCCACAAAAACCTATAAAATTTCAAATAAACACCCCGCAACGCAACAGTTTTAACATGCTTTGTTGCGGGGTGAAATTTTTAGACCTTAAAAAAACTAATTTCAAATACTATTCCGTTACAGTGACTGTACCCAAATACTGGCTGGTTGAAACCAGCGTTGGGTCGGATGCCGATTGGAAGAACAGGTAGAACAGCAGTTGGTCGTTGGTTTCGCTGTAAGGAATTGGTAAGTTCGCTGTTTTGGCGGAACGAAGTACTTCGCCCATCGAATAACTAATCTCACCATTTGTTACATTGTAAACCAATAAGTTTACTTTGTCAGTTACCTTGCCCACCGCCGATTCTACACTATCGCTCCAGCTGAATTTGATGTTATCTCCTTCTTTGATAGCTGTTGCTCCCGAAATTCGACTCAAACTACCATCACTGATAATGACTTTCGAGTAGTCCAGTTCGGGTTGCGCATCTGTTCCTGCAACTGCATTTTTCAATGCGTGCCGACAAGCATAATTGTATGCCGACATGTTTTCAGCTGAGGCCTTCTGTTTTAAACCCGTTTTCAGCAACGCATTCAGAGGCTGCATAAAGCCGGTAGTCGCGCCGAATTTAGTTTGTTGACTCACTTGCCCTTCTGTGTTTGCAGAACGACGTTTTTTTGATCTGGCTCTGATAATATCATCACCTTTTTTGTTGGTGCTACCCACCACGGTTCCCACGGTACCCGAGAATCCTCCCAATATACCTAAGTTTAGTGTTGCCATTTTTTAAATTTTTAGGCGTTTAACATTCTTCATTTGCAATCTGATTCTGTCCACATTGAGTTGATCAGGCTCTTTGTTTTTCGAATCGTTCTTCTACGTTCACACACCTGTATTTGATCAGTAACAAGTGATAGTTCGTAAAAGCTGTAGTGCCCTACGCCATTGGATTTTACAACAAGTTTGCCAACACGAAAATGAAGGCGTTTTGAAGGAGACCAGATTTTATGAAGGTGATTTGAAGGTGATTTGAAGGTGATTTGATTGCTAGTTGGAGGTGTTTTGAAGGTATTAAGAATCAGTCTTTGTTCTTTTGTCTTTACTCTTTGCTCTAAAATCTACAAAAACCAAAGTGTTTCTTTGCCGGTACGTGGTAATTCGGGGCGGGAAAAGTGTGGCACTATTTGCGCCAACATTTCGGGATAGCGTAAAGTAACAGGCAGCGATTGGCGGGAAACCGACTTCCAATACAGTTGACTAAAGCGGCAAACCTGCTCAAACAAAGCGGGAATAATGCTCGCATCGGCTTTTAAACTTTCGGTTGACTTTGGTTCAAAGTATTGAACCGACAATTTCAACGGAAACGGATAGCCTTCTTTCGGATCAAAAACCGTATCTTTTTGCAAACCGTTATTATACAACAGGTACTGATATTTATTGATAGGCATATAGGTAAACGAATAGGGCATAAGCTGTGATTGCTTATCATCGAACCCAATTATGTCTTCCGAAAATGTTTTATTGACCGACACCACTACCACCGGAATGTCCAACCCGAGTGTGGCAAGTCCAGCTTCGATGGGAGCAAGTTCTTTTTTACCCAGTGTTTTGTAAAAATGAATTACCAATCTGTCGAGCGATTGCTGTTCCTCATAATATGCTTTTACAGCCATCAGAATAGAGCCTGCCAATTCATCCATTTGGTTGCCTCTGAAACAATCGAAACCGCAGAAATTTCCTTCACCCGAAAAACTAAAGGCACTTCCAAGGTATTTGTTTTCGAGGCTATCACTTTTAAAAGCACTGATGCCTATAACCAGTTCGTTGGTTAGCCCACCTGCCAAGCTCCAGGGTGTTCCGCCCAACTTTGCCAGTATGGCCACGGCTATGTTAGCAAATGCAAAGTTAAATCCGGTTTTTAAAACTGCTAATTGCGTATTATCCGGTTTTATTTCGGTATGCCTTCCTACCCAGTTCTTTTCCACTTCTATTACCTGCGATACAATGCCCCGATGCAGCAATTCTTCTTTTACCCGATAATAAACCGCCTTATGTGCCTCATTGACATCCCATTTGCCAAAAGGCGAAAGGTAAAGCGCTACATACCGCGTGGCTGGTTCAAATACCCGTTCATCCAACTGATCGGATATTTCAGTAAGTGGATTTTCTTTGTTTTCAAAGTAAATACTAAAGCCTTTGACGTTTGAATATGCAATACCGGCATATTTTTGCAATCCGACAAAACCTGGCAAAGAGCCCTTAAGATAGGCATTTACGGTTTTTGCCATATCCACATCGTGGCGGTGACATATAAAAAAGAATACGGTTTTTAAATCGGGCGACAATTTCTTTGGCCCGTACAATCTCATGCCGTTTTTAGGTTCAGCATCGTTTTTCCCTTTCCCAAATTCCAGGGTATTAAGCGTACTATTTTCATCAATCAGGGTGTAAGGCTCACGGCTTATCCAGTCGGCATTTACCTTTATAAACTGCTCAATTTCGTTTGAGTATAAATACTTCTTTTTGAAATTATCTATTTCAGTCCGATAACGTAGGTAACGATTACTTTTATCGGGTGCCGGAAAAGGAATGTTTAATGCCCGTTGTAGCGTTTTGTTTAAACAAGGATAGACTGCATCTGCATTTCGCCGTGCGTCATCGGGCATTTCGATGTATTTAAAAAGCTTGTTTTCGTAAAGTACCCAATTGAATACTTCAGGCGACAACTCTTCCAGCTCATCACTGGTGAGCGATTTTTTGAATACGGAATGTATGCCATCGTAGGTAAGCAATAACTCTGGCTTTAAACTAATTGCACCAAACTGAACGCGCAACCTAAACCCTTTGTAACCCGAACAACCACTGTAAGGTGAAGTAGCGGGTAACCACACCTCCGTATCCGTTACAAAATTGGTGCGCACAGGTAAACCCAGCGCTCTGAAATAACTGCAAAGTTTATAGGTATAATAATTTTTCAGAAAACTACCCGACCAGCACAATTCAGGAACTTCCCGATTTGATATTTTTGTATGCAATGTGACAGGAATACCCTCCTTACAGAGAATATCAAAAGTGGTATAAAGCTCTGAGGTTTCTGCCGGTAATTTTAGATAATGTACAAAGAATTCTGTATCCTTTTGCGAAAGTAGTACAGCTCCTTCGAGCGCGTGTGTAGTTATAAAACAACATAATTTTTCCTGTACAAACGAAAAATTCAGCACATTGAGTGTAAGGTGGTTCTGCGGCAACATAATCAAATCTTTAAAAAGGGTTTAACGGGTTATTGAGTGGTGTTTAATTCATACTATTGTTTAAAGTCTTGTTGCTTTCCAGGCGTCAATTTCTGACTTCAGATACATGTCTTTGTTTCCCAACTTTACAGCCATCGGAAAATCCGGATTCTTTTTGTAACGTAACAGTGTACTTTCAGAACATTCGAACACAGCCATTACTTCTTTGGACGTATAATGTGTTTCTTTGGATACGGCTGCATTAGTAGCTGCATTGTGAGCTGTTTCATTTTTAATTTCAAGAGCTTTGCGCCGTTTCAGGAATTGTTTTACCGGAAACTGCTCTCCTACCAACGAAGTGTAAAGCAGGGCTTCACTTTGCTTTACAACCACCACATCGGCAAGTACATCCTGAATCTCCAGATAAGCCTTGGCAATGCACACTTTCAGAAACTGAAAAACGTAAATATTGGAAAGTTGGTTGTTCGAAACCGAATCCGATGCATCGTTCAATAATTCAACGTGTAAAGCTTCTTTTTGTATCTTTTCGCCCAAACGCATCAGGCAGGTGCTAAGATGCTTATCCAACAACTGATTGCGCAGAAAAGATCGTATTTTGCTATTATCTTCATCTTGCAACAAATCACGCATATCGGCAATATACAGCAGGGTATCGGCCAGTATTTTCCGGTGATAATAGCGCGTTTTTAAATTGAATGGAGCCTGAAAAGTGAGTCCGTAAACACCTGAATCCTTAACAGATACAACTATCATTTGTT
>CAIWIS010000171.1 GCA_903912795.1 uncultured Bacteroidales bacterium | reverse complement strand
TTGAATATAGAAACTGTTCTACGTGATTTTTCGACTTGTGATGTGTGGGTTAATTGCAACTTCAATTCATTGAGCGAATTACAAAATGTTGATCAAAAACATACACTATTTAAACCGTATACAAATAAACAGGTTTACAATTTCAATAAGCGTTTGTTGCCAAGCACAGCCAACGATTTTTGGGAAAGTGCAGTAGCTCGCCCTGACTTATTGTTGTGCGATGTAATTGCTATTTTGCATCCAAGTATTTTACCAAATTACAGCATGACGTATGCTAATAAATTAGAATAGAATAAGAATGAAGGGACGTAATACACTACTTTTTTCAATATTATTTGTGCTTTGCTTACTACTTTTCCTCGCCGATTTGGCTTGGGGGAGTATTAATATTCCATTTCGCGAAATAATGGATGTGTTGACAGGAAAAGGTGAAAGTATTAATGCCGAAATTTTACTCAATTTCCGTTTGCCAAAAGCTCTGACTGCTATACTTACCGGAGCGGCGTTATCGGTTGCAGGTTTAATGATGCAAACACTGTTTCGGAATCCATTGGCCGAACCATATATTTTGGGTGTAAGCTCTGGAGCAAGTTTGGGTGTGGCTTTGGTAACAATGGCTTCGGGTTTTTTGCCTCTTGTATTAATGAATAGCGGTTGGGCTATGATTTTGGCTGCAGTAATTGGTGGAGCACTTGTTTTGTTTATGGTATTGGGTGTTTCATTTCGAATCCACAATGCAGTTTCGCTCCTAATTGTGGGCATTATGTTTGGAACCATTGCTGGTTCGATTGTAAGTGTTATGCAAAATTTCAGTAATCCCGACGCCATTAAATTATTTATAATGTGGACATTTGGCAGTTTGAGTGCTGTAACCTGGACGTATATGCAAGTGCTGCTTCCTGTAATTTTATTGGGTCTTTTAATGGCTGTACTTTTGCATAAACGATTGGATGTGTTGCTGCTGGGCGATAATTATGCTAGAGGTTTAGGGGTTTCGGTTATTCAAACCCGCTTTTTAATAATACTATCAACGGGTTTGTTGGCTGGTGGAATTACAGCATTTACAGGTCCAATTGCATTTATTGGTGTTGCCATACCGCATATAGCACGTGGTATTTTTAAAACTTCGACTCATAAAATATTAATCCCAGCTACTATTCTTTGTGGTGCCAGTTTATTGTTAATATGCGATATACTATCGCAATTGCCCACTTACACATTACCCATAAACACTATTAGTTCGCTGTTTGGCGCACCAATAATATTATGGATTATACTTAAGAAAAAGTAAATCGATAATTATAATGTAAGTAGCAATTATTTTAAATACTTACAGTGTTTTACTTAAAACTTAGGATGATATTTAGCAATTTAGATACCAAAAATCAAAGAATTAACTTTGAATAGATTGTTTTCTGCCCGAAGCAAAATTAGCTAGTTCACTTCTGGTGGGAAGTTTTTGTTTTCCAACAATAAACTGAATTTTGCACTTTTACGGCAGAGAAATTCTCAGCTTTCCAACCTGCATTCGGACTTCCAACGGTAATTGGTTTATTTATCACTATTGACTAGTTTTAAAAGACATTGGCGAAACATAATACATGTTTTATTACTGAATTTGCCAATGTAAATGCGGCATCGATTACGGATTTTTTTAACTCTTGACTCTGAGATAATTTTCACCGTAAAGACTCAGTATGACAAGTCTCTACTTTAAATAAACAGGTTCGGTAAGTGTAATTTCCAGTATGGTAGTAGATGGATTTAGAGTATAATCTACACCGCTAATGGTAATTGTTTTATTTTTATTTTTAACCCATAAAAGGGGCTTTCCATCGTAAAGATTGATAACTTTCGAAACCTTTTTGTTTCCTAATGATTGTGTTGTAAACTTGCCTGAATTGAATTCGCGGCTTCCTTGATAAATATGACAGTATATTTTATTTTCATTAAAAGTAAAACCATATTCCCCAAAAAGGGGCTGCCATGGTCCTCCTCTGGTGCCATAAATTCCATTTCCTACTTTTGAAAGCCAATTACCCATTTTAAGAAGTACATCTTGCTGATTTTGAGGAATTACACCTTCTCTGTCAGGAGCCACATTTAATAATAAATTGATATTCCGAACAGCACAATTAGATAAAAACACGACTATATCTTCGAAACTATACACTTTTGAATTTGGTCTATATCCCCATCCTCCTTTTTGAAGGCTAACACATTTTTCGCCATATTGCTCATTCCGAATATCTCCCGAAGTAGATGCGCCACCTTCCTCGGCATGTACATCTCCAATCCACGAAAAACGTTCGTTTACCACCATCTCGGGTTGATATTTACGCACCAATCCCATTATACCTAGTGCTTTACCGGTTTCTTCATCTTTGGTGATGTATTTATCATTTACAGGCCATTCATTAGCAGGGTTTTGATATTTTCCCGGATCCCAAAAAGCTCTTTCTAATTCATCATTTATAGTTTGACTTAACCAACCGCCATCCCAAAACATATAATCTATTTTGCCATAATCCTTTAAAAGCGTTGTAACCTGTTCATATACTTCTTCTTTCATGGCACGCGCATCCTCTTTGTGCCATTTTGCAGTTTTATACCCCCAAACATTTGGTTTGCAATCTTTTCCTGTAACATCGTAATACCCCGGGTATCGCCAACTCATTGGGGAATAATATAGTCCCACGTGAAGTCCAGAAGTCCTAACAGCATCTGTATATTCTTTTATAAAATCTCGACCCAAATCCTTTTTGCTAGTCCAACTACTGGGGTGTTTGCTATCAAACAGTGCAAATCCATCATGATGCCGTGATGTGAGTGCCATGTATTTCATGCCTGCATTTTTTGCTAAATTTGCCCAATCAGTAGCATTAAATTTTGCGGCAGTAAATCCAGTTTCAGGATCTCTTGCCCTTCGTTGGTAATACTCATGTCCCCAAGCCTCTTGGTGTCTCACCCATTCATTGCCTTCAGGCATGGCAGCATAAACGCCCCAATGAATAAACATTCCAAACTTATCATTCAGAAACCAATCCATTTTTTTATCGGGTAATTGACTGGTACCATTTTCTTCTTTTAGAATCCGTTTTGGTATCTGTACAAATTCCTGTAATATTGGCTTTGGAGCTTCGCCCAGATAGGTTAATTCAATTTGGTCGGCAAAACCGCTACCATTTCCTGTTGGATGGATAAGTGATATCAATATTTGCTCCGTGCTAAAAGCTGTTTGAAAATCGATACTCACTTTGGTGTATTCGGTAAGGGAGCTGGAAACCGATTTTGCTGCGCCTCCATAATCACTTATCATAAATTGAACCTCTTCAGCTCCTGATTCTGTTTTAACGTAGGCTGAAATCCGATAAAGACTATTGGATCTAACTTTAGTTTCTTGCCTACAAAAAGCCCTTTCCGGACCAATTTTAACTGCATATTTTCCAGTGTATGCTTCTTTGGTTACTGCAGAAAACTTTGTACTCCAATGTTTCCAGCCATCCAAATTCCCCATTTCAAAACCAGCATTTGTAATTAAATAGGTATCGTCTATAACTTTAGTTTTAGCTGTTTGTGCAGTTGATGGCATTTGAAGTGAAAATAATAATGTGATTATGGACACATTTAGGAGTGAAAAAGAGTCTAATTTCATTTTTCTTGATTTTAATGTTGTTTAATTGAGTTTTTGATACACCCTAACATAATCAATATACGCTTTATCTGTATTTCCGCTTTGAATAAATTCGTTTTTGCGTATATCGCCATCGAGCCAATCGTTTTTACCAAAACAACTACCCGAAAAATAAAGAAAATGAGCTACATGCGGTATTAATTTCGGGTCGGTCATACTAGCGACGACTTTACCATCGAAGTAAAATATCAAATACCTTGGCGTCCATTCAAAGCCATAAATGTGGTATTCGGTATCATGCATATTGGGCACTTTCACGAGTCTGCCATTCGATTTATGCGCCGGTTTGGCATATCCATCCCAATGTATACCCAAGGAGTACGCATGGGCTTTTGTGCCTTCCACAATATCAATTTCGGCACCATCATTGGCTGTTCCATCAACACCATCAGGAGCTTTCATGCCAATCCCTTCAGGCATCATCCAAAAAGCCGTTTGATGGCCATTGGGCTTTATCACATGCATTCGGCACTCCAAAAAACCATAAGTTGGCGCATATTTTCCTTTTGAATTAAACCGACCTGCATTATAGGCAGTATCGCTAATATTTGATTTTCGATAGTAAATAAACATATTTCCATCTTTTTCTTCCACCTGATTACTATCCGCATAAAGCGTTACATCAATGCGTTTTTTTATTGTGTTCTCAACTGTCCATTTACATGTATCAATTTTGTTGTCGTTAAACTCATCCGAAAAAGTCAGTTTCCATTTAGTTTTCGATGAATCGTTTACAATAAATGGTTTTGATTTAAGTGAGGATTGTGGGTCAGATTTTCCTTCAATTTGATGTTTGCCATGCCAATAATACTGGCTTTTGTGATAGATAACGCCACCCCCATGCGCATTATTAGGTTTACCGTTGGTATCGAACCATTCGGTTCCTGGAACAAAGTTTTTCTGAGCTTTTTTTCCGGCTTGCAATTGTTCAATATAGCAAGCTAAAAAGAAAATGCTGATAATTAATACAAGATTTTTGAGCATGGTTTGTTGATTTTTTGCGTTCCTAAAACTACCACATATTAACCTCTTTCCAAAGGGATTGATATTCTATAAGCATTTATTTTTCTAAAACTACAAAGCCTGTAGGAGAAATTAGTTCCAGTTTCTCGGAAGTTATATTGAATGGTACTATGAATTTTTGGAATTCTCCAGGTTGAAGTTTGTTTACAGCATATTCAGTGCTCCCAATGCGTAACTTATAACCTTCTAATGTCATTTTTGGGAATTCATTACGCGCTATAACTTTTACAATCAGTTGATTATTTGATAAACTTTCTTTTTCGAAATATGCCGGAGAGAATTCGTAGCGTAGTGCATTATATGCATCTAATTTTTTACGATCGGCAGTTACTACACCCCACGGGCGATAACCATCGGCTGCTGTGCCATTATAGCGACTGCGGTAATGGTTGAAAGTCCAGATGGAAGCTCCCATAACATAATCGTATTTGCGAATAACTTCAATGTTTTTTTGTAATTTTTGAATTCTGTCCTCTTCATTTTTCACTTCGTCGGTGCGGAAACCAAATTCACTGATATAAATCGGTTTATCTGGATACAATTCGTGAATTTTAGTAATAATTCGCTCATTACCACCATAAATATTTATACTTACAAAATCAACGTGCATAGAACCTTCTTCTTCGGGTGCTTTGGCTCTGGCAACATGGTTTGAACAAAAGGTAAGTTTTCTGGTATTATCAATACTTTTTGTAAAATCAATCATTTCTTTTGTCCAGGCTATACCTTCGGGTGAAAGCGATTTGTATTCATTTCCAACACTGTATGCAATAACTGATGGGTGATTCCAGTCGCGCTCAATCATTTCGCGCGCTTGTTGTTTGTACTTGTCCCTCATTAAAACACTTGCCATTTGACTTTCGGTCATTTGCCAGTTACCAGCTTCGGTAATTATCAGCATTCCGTTTTTATCAGCCCAGTTTAGAATATCTGAACTAATTGGATAATGGGCAATGCGCGACAATATCATATTGCCTTCTTTCATTAATTGCATGTCTTTCTCAACAATGCTTAATGGGTCTTTCGAGCCTTCACCGGGAAATTCGGAAACTCTGTTTGCCCCTCCTAAATGCAATTCTTCACCATTTAGTAAAAACTTCGTTCCCTTTATTTCGAGTTTACGAATCCCAAAGTTTGCACTAAAAGTATCTGACTCGGCAATAACTTTGGCATTGTATAAATTAGGATAATTCAGACTCCATAATTTAACCTGCTTTGCAGGCAGTATGGTTGTTGCAATGATTGTTGTTAAACTATCCGAAACTGTTTGGATCGATTCAATTTTCCATTTTAATTTTAGTGTGTTGCCATTGAAATACAAGTTCAATTTGGGAGCTACAGTTTTAGTTTTAGGAGCATTAACAATTAATGTTTTAATAGCTATTGTAGCAAAACCTTTCTGAAGATCTGGTTCTGCTTCGATTTTTATATTCTTGATATAGGTCTGTGGGCGGTTTATTAAAGCTACACTCCGAATAATACCACCGTAATTTATCCAAGGAAAAAACAAGGAATAAGTTAACGGTTTTCCTGCTTCGGGCAATGGTTTGGAGCCTGGAATGGTAGTAGCATCCCACGAATTATCCACTTTAACGGTAATTGTGTTTTCTGTATTTCTCAATAAATACGTTGTAATATCTAACTCGAATGGTGTATATCCACCCTCGTGCCATCCAGCCAACTTGCCATTTATAAATACGGTTGATTTATAAAATACAGCTTCGAAACGAACAAACATTTTACGGTTGCTGTCAATTTCATCTAGTTTAAATTTACGGGTGTACCAAGTGTTTCCTGTATAAAATAAGTATTTTGGATCATCGCTAAAGCAGTGAGGAACAAGTACTTTTTCCCACTTTTGCATCTCTACCGTAGGCAAGTGCCAGCCCACTTTTTCGCCAATATTAAATTGATCTAATGTAAAATACCAAGATCCATCTAATGTCGTTTTTTGAGATTGGACAGAAAATGTAATTGTAAATAACGTAAAAAATGTAATTGTTACGATGCCATAAATCTTGATTGATTTTTTCATTCAAATTGATTTTGTTTGCCGTTTGATGATTATTAGTTGCTTCAAATAAAACAGTTCCATGTTCATCACTTATGCTGTATAAGCGCACACAAAAAGGCATTGCCGAATCGTAATGCCCAATTTGTACCTTTTCCATCGCATAATCGGAGTCGGTATCGATTTCATGATAACCTTTTTGACACATCCAGCATCGCTGCCTTGAGGATTAGCTTTAAATTATATTTGCTTTAAATGGATTATTATTGATATTGTCCGGTCTCATTAACGCTCCTTCACTCGGCCCAGCTGGTGGTGCAGATTCCAAAGCTAATGAAATTGCATTATCGAGAAATATGATTTCGATAGCAGGTGCTGAATATTTTTTCTTTTCCATAATACTTATTTTTAACTGCCCCTAACCCCTAAAGGGGGATTGGATTAGTACCGAATGGTCTTTTTTTACTCCCCTTTAGGGGATGGGGGCAGTGTTTTTTTTATTTTACAATAACTCTTATTGATTGATTATTTACTTTTACTACATATACGCCTGTTGTTAGTTTTGAGTTATGAGTTATGAGTTTTGAGTTCGTAATTCCATTCTCAATTAACTGACCCACCGCATTATAAATCGCGTAATTGCTTTTCTCTGGTGCGATAACAACAATCTGATTAGCTGTATTCACAAATACTTGTGCGTTCAGTTTACTGGTGTTATAAACATCAGTAGTAACGCCTGGTGCACGGAAAAGGAGGCTGAAACGACTTTCGTTGTTTATTGTAGCGGTTATTGTATTGAAGTTGTACTCTGTTTCGGGCAGTAATTCTGTTTGAGTAGACTCCACCTTGTCAAGCAAATAAACTCTAGTTCCAATAGGTAAATTGCTTATTTCAGTTGCTTTCAGTTTGAGCGATGCTGCTGCATTTAAGCTAAAGCCCAACTGTAATTCTAAGTTTTCGATTATTGAATTTAAGCCATTGATAACTAAACGTTCGGCATCTGCTCTGGTATATAAATCGGGTGTAATGGAGCTATTATTCATCATTTTGGGCGAATCGTATATATCAAAACCGTTTTCAGCATTTGCTTCGGTACAAATCAGTGTTTCGTCGGCTTCGCTACCATTGATGAGTTGCAAACGTAAACGTGTACGATTATCTACTTTAGGAGCCTTAAGTAAATTGCCATTGTCGTCGCGGTGAGCTCGCATATTATTGTTAAAATACATTTTTGTAGCACTTGTACCACTGTTTATACGCACCCAGAATGCCTGTGTAGGTGGAATAAAGCGGGTAATGTTTGTATTGGCAGTTCCATTGCTGGAAACTGATGTGTTCAACAATCCATTATAAGTTACAAAAGTATATGTACTTGTCACGTTGGTGTTTTTGGATCGGAAATAGAATGTAGTACTTAAGTTTGGATTTGCAGTTGATACCAAACTCCAATCGATATACGAAGGATATGGATTACCAACCAAGTTAAATCCTTTTCCCATAGCATCGTTGCGGGTAAGGTCGAAAGTAGTAGTAATATTTCCATTATTAGGCGTGCCGCTAAACTGAACTGTTGTTCCTGCATTCGATTTAGCGATATAACCCTTGCCAATTTCCATCGTAGTTCCGTTAGCTAATCCTTTCCAATAAGTGGTGGAACTTCCGGGTTGTCCACTAGGGTTGTTGCTACCGGCTTCCACATATTCATAATAATAATCTACATTGTTTGAAGGTGATAATGCACTAGTTACCGGACTCGATACATACCAATTACGGGCTGAACCTAAGAATTGCTCTGCTATCACAGTACCTGTAAATGTTCCGCTATTTAGCATGGTGGCATTACCTGAGGCATCACTTTGGAGGGTTAGCGTACCAATAGTTGTAGCTATGCCGTTGTTGATGGTAAGTTTACCACCTGCTGCAACAGTAAGCGAAGCCAATCTGGTAGGTTGCGAAATTGTTTGTGTTTCGCCATTGGCTACATTGTGTGTTGCCTGATAAGATCCCAAAGTAAAGTTTCCGGTTCGTGTCAGCGTTGTTATATCGGTTGTTGGAACTGCCGAGTAGCTTGTAATTGATGAATAAGTGGCTGGAACAGCACCTAAACTTGTAGTAGTAACTGCCGTTGACGCCGTGCTGTTAATAGTAAACTTAGCTGTTTGTATATTAGTATAAGCAGCATTTACTACAATGCCTTGATAGCCTACCGATGATGTAGGAGACGTAAAATTCATATCGGAAGTAACTTTTGCCGAAACGACATTTGTTATAGTTAAAGCAGCAGAGCCAGCCCCAACAGTACCATACACAACTCCGTTTACATAATTGGAAGTTGAAGTAGCATATAAATCTGCTATATTATCTCCAACAACGATACTGTTTACAATTAATCCCGAACCATCAAACTCAACAGAAGCATTTCCTGTGGCGCCTGTTTTATTGTTGGCTATGGTTGAGTTTACTATTTCGATGCCACCATAAGATGAACTGATTGATTTTGAACTGATAGCACCACCTTTGGTTGTGGCTTCGTTATTATATATCAGACAGTTTATAACTATTGCCTTTAAATCGGTAGTAGCAGCTGCATTTCCTGCATAAATGGCACCACCTTCGGTAGTAGCAAAGTTATTACGAACAATTGAATTTGAAAGTGTACCACCATATTTATTGAAGTAAACTGCACCGTAAGAAGTAGAACCATAACAATCTTCAATTAAACATTGGTCAACTACTGACCTTGAGTTAATAAGTTGAATAGCACCAATTGCAGACTTAATTTTACGTACAATACAACGTTTCATTGTACCTTGTTTACCAGAAGCATCGTCAGCAGAACCAGGTAAGCCAATACTTATAGCTCCTGAATATGATCCATATTTGAAGTCAGTCAAGGTTACGCCATTTACTTCACCATCAGCATCGATACGAATAAGACGTTCACCATCGGTAGTACCAGCTTCGGCATATTTAAAACCTGTTCTTCCTGAGAGTACAGTAGCATTGGTCAATTCCCATGCCTCAATAATTCCATTCCCATCTAAATCCGAAGTGGCACGTGCATCCAGGTTGATAGAAGACTCATCGCCTGTGAAACCACCATAAATTTTGCCGTTTGTCAATTGCGTACCTGTTGCAGCTACCCCGGTAATGGTATATGTACCTGCGGCAAAATAATAAGTGGCTGCTTTATCGGGTGTGTTATCAGCTAAATAAGCCAGATTAAAGTTATCTGTTGTAATAATTTGATCTGCAGCAGCTCCAATATTAGCCCATTTTGTACTTCCTGAAGGACGCACATAATAAGTAGTATAAATTGTACCAAAATTTGCCACCAATGTTCTGTCGGAAGAAGCGGTGAAAGCATATATTCTGTTTACTGATACCGGAACGCCATTTTCAGTCCAATTTACAAAACGTTTGCCACTTGCCGTGGCAGTAGCGGTGAGAGTTACAGTTGCACCTGTAGAAAACGGACCACCACCTGTTACAGTTCCATTGGCATCGGCAGGGTTGGCATCTATGGTAACTGTTGTTGAAAAAGTCAGTTCGCTACCATAACTTGTACCTGCGCTGTTTGTAGCATAGGCTCTAACGTGATACGTTGTACCAGAATTCAAGCCGGTGATAGCACCAGTACCATCTGTTGTTTTGGTTGCACCTACAACATTTGCATCCGGAATAGCAGATGTGCTCCATACCACACCACTTGCAGTAATGGTTGCATTGCCATTCGAATCAATTGTAACACCAGAAGTTGCAGTTGTTCTTGTAATATTGCTCACTGCGGTAGTGCTCACGGTAGGAGCAGATACAACAATCGAAACGGTATACTCATCTGCACCAATATCAGCTTTACTATTTGCTCCCGCTCTGGTATCGTTGTCATAATCGGTTGTAACTACACCGGTAAGGAATGTACCATTATTTTCAGCATCGGAAAGTACAGCTGTATTGATATGCAAGTTAGGAGTTGCACCCGCTGGTAATAAAAATTTTGGGTTGGAAGAATAACTGTTGGCATCGTTCGAAGGAGTTAAGGCTGCTTTCCAATCAGATGCCAATGTCGTTTTATCGGTTGCACCTATTAAACCAACAGTATTTGCCCAATAGAGATTGTAGTTACATGCCGAGAGATCTGTTGCCGCAGCCACTGCAATTGCATAATGTTTGGCTGCGCCACTGGTATTTGTGCGTTGATTGGCCAAAATGTTATTTCTCACATCATTGGTTGTAGGAACAGTAGCACCTGTTCTGTAAAATGCATACGTTGGCAAGGTAGCCGAAGCCTGTGCTGTTCCACCAATATATACACTGTTATGATAATACTTGAATGGATTGGTAGCTGCTGTAGCAGCGCTCTGATAAATTCCATAAATCGTATTGTCGAGAGTAAAACTATTTCCCAAATCAATCATATTATTCTGGATGGTTGTTCCTGTATTACCACCAACGGTTTGAATGCCAGTAACAACACCGGTAGTAGTGCCGGTTGTACTTACAGTTGTCAGATTATAAATCAGATTTCGCTCAATCAAAATGCCGTTACCGGTATTGACAGATATTTTAATACCATTGACGCTATTGGCAGCAGTAGAAGAAGCATTCCCTGCACTCAAACCATAAATCTGATTATTAGAATAAGTGGAGGCCGCAGCTGCAGTTCCTTGAAAAATTCCGCTGATTATATTTACAGTTGCTGCAGATGCAGTAGCACCATTTGTACAATTTCGAATAATATTGCCATTGAAATTTTTTGCAGTTCCATTTGTGCTGGTATTGCTAATGCCACGAAACTCATTTGTATTGGTTCCATTAGGTGTAATAGTTATGCCTTCAATAATATTGGAATTGAATGTGCCAGCACCTGCTGAGGTTAGATAAATACCGGAAGAAGCTGTGGCAGTATTAAAGTTTTGTTTTACAATTAAATTTGCAATTTTATTGTTCTGACAGGTAAATGCTAAACTGGTAGAAATACCGATTCCTGCGAAGACACTGCCTGAGTTTCCAAGAAAATTGGCAGTACCTGTCTGAGTGCTTGTAGCATATCCGATATTATTTAATTCTATTTTAGTACGACCTACTGCGCAATTAATACCATATTGAGTCTTACCAGAAGCTAAAGCCATCGTAACAGTCCAGTAAATATTATTCGACGAAACAGTAGTGGTACCAGTTGTGTTATCAGCACTGGCAATATAAATTCCAAACGCATCTACTCCTGCGAAAGTCACTATATTCTGAATGTTATTATTTTGAATCGTTGTATTTGTTGCTTTTGCATCATTTACATATATGCCACCAGTATATTTTGTTGCACCATCCTTAACAATACAGTTTGAAATGGTATTTCCATCTTCACCGGTGACGTTTG
>CAIWIS010000170.1 GCA_903912795.1 uncultured Bacteroidales bacterium | reverse complement strand
TCGAATTATATTCGAGTGGCAATGCTTCAATATTAATCGTATTCGAACTGTTCCCTCTATTATAAGTTTCCTGACCCAAAACAGCCGAGATATTATGTCCTTTAAACAGGTTGTTTTTTTTGTAATTCAGCACATTGGTATTCTGAAATGTAGTAACATCGCCTTCGGTAAGCAGAACCGATGGTGCTTGCACATCAAAATTGCCCACTCTACGTTTAAGCGCTCCACCTTCGCGTACATAATAGGTAGTCAACCCAAAAAATCGTTTGTCGTCTTTATTGGTTTTAGTTACACCTACCGTGCTTCGCCAACTAAGGTCTTTTGCTAAATTAATGGTAAAACCACCATTGATATTTGTATCGCGGTTTTTTTGAATACGATCATTGTCGGCAGTAGTTTTTAATGGCGAATACAAACTGGCACTTGCCTCAATATCATCATCTTGCGAAATAAGATTTTTGAGTGTAATGGGTGTGAAAATAACTGCATTTTTCACCCTTGAATCCGAAGTTGATTTCTCGCTTCCACTTACATCATTTGCTCCTGAACCATAAATACTGGTTAATGCTAACCTGCCCGATAAGTCGATTTTTAACCATTTCAAAGGCTGATAATTCAGTTTTAAACTTAAATTATCGCGTTTATACGACGACATGGCCATAATTGCTTTATCGTCGATACGACTATAACTGGCGTTGAATTTCAGCTTTTCACTTCCACCGGCTACTGTAAAAGTATGATTCTGAGTTACACCTGTGCGGCCAAAAGTTTCGTCCTGCCAATTGGTGCCATTAACGTAATTATACAAATTAATATCGTCGTAACTACCAAAATAGCGTTCATAGTCGCTCGTAATAGCAATTGCATTACCCCACACAGCCCGTTCGTATTGCTTTTGTGCAAACTGATAAGGCGAAAGCACATCGAGGCGCTTGGTAATATTTTTAAAACCGGCATAGCCACTGTAGGTAACCGACAGTTTGCCTTTTTCGGCACTTTTGGTAGTAATAATAATAACTCCATTGGCTCCACGCGAACCATAAATGGCAGTGGACGATGCATCTTTTAGCACATCAATGGATTGAATTTCGGAAGGTGAAATGTCTTTAATATGATCACGCGCAAATCCATCCACTATATAAAGCGGCGAATTGCTTTGTGTGATTGATCCACCACCACGAACACGGATTTTAATTTCGGCATCGGGCGAGCCTTCCGAAGTTGTAACTTGTACTCCGGTGAGTTTACCGGTTAACGCTTCAGACACTGTAGAAACAGGAATGTCTCTCAAGGCTTTTTCGCTAACCGACGAAACCGAACCTGTCAAATCGCGTTTACGTTGTGTGCCATAGCCAATAACCACCACATCGTCGAGCAATTTTGTGTCCTCAACGAGCGTAATTTTAAAAACTGTTGCATTTATAGTCACTTCTTTGGGCTGCATACCCACATAGGTCACAATAAGTGTTTTAGCTGTTGCAGGTACATCTAATTTAAACTCACCATCAAAATTAGTAACAGTACCAATATTTGTTCCTTTAACAATTACCGAAGCGGAAATAATTGTTTCGCCAGTGGCGTCTTTTACTACTCCCGAAATCGTTTTGTTTTGACCTACAACTACAAAGCTGAGACCAAACGAGAAAAT
>CAIWIS010000169.1 GCA_903912795.1 uncultured Bacteroidales bacterium | reverse complement strand
TTGGATAAAGCGCTGTTGCGTGCTGGTCGTTTCGACCGTCAGATACATGTAGATTTACCCGATGTGCATGAACGCAAACAAATTTTCAATGTTCACCTTCGTCCAATAAAAATTAACGAATCGGTGGATGTAAACTTCCTTGCCAAGCAAACTCCAGGATTCTCTGGAGCCGATATTGCTAATGTGTGTAACGAAGCGGCACTTATTGCGGCACGTAAAAATAAATCGTTTGTCGAAAAACAAGATTTCCTGGATGCGGTTGACCGTATTGTGGGTGGTTTGGAAAAGAAAACTAAAATTACTACTGTAGCCGAAAAGAAATCCATTGCTTACCACGAAGCTGGACATGCAACCATAAGCTGGATGCTCGAACATGCCAATCCGTTGGTAAAAGTAACCATTGTACCTCGTGGTGAGGCGCTTGGAGCTGCTTGGTATCTGCCCGAAGAAAGGCAACTTACCAACCGTGAGCATATTATGGACGAAATGTGTGCTACCCTTGGTGGTCGTGCTGCCGAAGAGGTGTTTATGAATCAAAATTCGACGGGTGCAATAAACGACCTTGAACGTGTTACTAAACGCGCGTATGCTATGGTGGCTTATTTTGGAATGAGCGAAAAATTGCCCAATATGAGTTATTATGATTCTACTGGAAATTCGGATTATGGTTTCACAAAACCGTATAGCGAACGTACAGCTGAAATCATTGACGAAGAGGCAAGAGATATTGTAGCTGATCAATACAAAAGAGCTAAAAAAATATTAACCGATAATGCCGAAGGTCATAATAAATTGGCTGAATTGCTTATTGAGCGCGAGGTGATATTTGCCGAAGATCTCGAAAAAGTATTTGGAAAACGTGCTTGGATTTCGCGCAACGATGAACTTATGGCTCAAAATGGGGGTACAGATATTTTGGATGATGCTCCGGAAGTGAAGGCAATTGAAGCTACTGAAGTTGCTCCGGCGGTGGACAATACAGTGCTTGTTGAAGAGAATACAACTACAACCGAAGAAAATAAATCAGATAAGTAATATGTCGTCGCGTCAGGAAATATTGGATAAAATACGCCTAGTCACCAATCGCAAACAACCAAGTTTGTCCGATATGGAATTTGATAATACAGCTATTTACAAACCCATACTCCCTGACGCGATTACCTGTTTCAAAAACGAACTCGAAGCCATTAGCGGGCAGTGTTTGGTGGTTAACGACGAAGCAGAATTGTACGAAACCCTGAAAAATGAACTTGCTGTTCGTCAATTAACAACTGTATTTTGTCGCGATGAAGCCATTACGTCACAATTAGAAAAATACGCCATAGCTAGTACCAATTGTAATGCCGATTTTGAAGCAATGACTTGTGGTATAACAGCTTGTGAGTTTCTGATTGCTCGTACCGGCAGTGTTTTGGTGAGTTCAGCAGGTGCTTCTGGCAGACAAATGAACGTGTTCCCACCCGTACATATTATCATTGCAAGTGCTTCGCAATTGGTAGATTATCCCGAAGAGGCCTTAATTGCCATCCAAAAAAAATACGCCAACCAACTTCCTTCCGTCATCACAACCATTACCGGCCCCAGCCGTACTGCCGATATCGAAAAAACCTTGGTTTTGGGTGCTCATGGCCCAAAAGAATTGATTGTGTTTGTAGTGAAAAACTAGTTCCATTTTTATTTGGCATTTTTTTTGCTTACATGTCACTGCAAATTAAAAAAAACACCCTGAAAAGGTAAAAACATAAAAAAATGAAAAACAAAATTCTATTCATTGTTGCTGTTAGCATTTTTACTGTTTCGTGTACCCCCATTTACAAATGTGGTGAAGCTAAACCCGTAAAGAAACTTTTACTGCCAAAGTACATCACGCGCGTAATTGATGAGCGCGATTCGTTGTGTAGTACATTATCGGCCAGGGAGTTGCAAATTGTAGACTTGAAAGATGATTTGCGTGATAAAGGTCTTGATATTAGTAAATTGCAGTCGGATAAAGCTGTTTTGCAATCGGAGAAAATAGAATTACAACTCCAATATGGCGATTTGATGAATCAAAAGTTATCGCAAGCTGAACAGATGAACCTAGCTTTGAAACAAAAATCGGATATATTGACCGAAAAAGAACGCATTTTGCTTGAGCG
>CAIWIS010000168.1 GCA_903912795.1 uncultured Bacteroidales bacterium | reverse complement strand
CAATTATTCATATCATCAATAACATTGTAGATTACTGCCCCTTTATAATCTGATTTGTAGATACTATTATTCTGAACATTGTTATAAATTGCTATAGTTTTACCCGTCATATCAATCATTTTGACTGTAGCATTTCCGGTTAAACCAGTGATTGTACATCCACCTTTCTGCGAATTTATTTTGAAAGCAGCATTGTTTGTATCGGATATTATTGTACTAACATCGGGAAATGTAACAATTTTAAGACATTCGGAAATGATTCCAATAATAGTAACAGAAGTTTGCGAAATTTAAATATATCGTTTTAAAGTTTCAAGCAATTTTTCTTGTTCAATAGGTTTGGTCAAAAAATCGTTCATTCCAGCAGATAAACATTTTTCGCGTTCTTCTTGTAATGCACCTGCTGTGAGAGCTATAATGGGAGTTGACATATCCGAATTTCTCTCCAATTTCCGTATTTCTTTGGTAGCATCTATACCATCCATTTCGGGCATTTGCATGTCCATAAGCACTAAATTTGGTAATTCATCTTTCCATTTGGCAATGGCCTCAATTCCATTTTCGGCTTCAATAATTGTAACATTAGGAATGAGTTTTGTAAGCAAAAATTTAACGAGCAACATATTCATAGATACATCTTCGGCAACAAGAATTTTTGTGGTTTTGGTAGTTATATCATTTGAAACGTTATGAGTTTTGCTTATTGGCTGTATAGGAGCTTTTATGTTTTTTAAATAGTTGTATAATTCTTCCGACTTCACAGGCTTGGTAAGCATAAATTGCACCTGGTATTCTTCACACTTTTTATGCAATTCAGCATCGTCCGACGAGGAATGCAGCAGAATTATTGGGAGTTGATCGACCGTAAGTTTTAACTGCTCGCGAATGTACTGAATGGTTTCAATTCCATCCATTTCAGGAATGTGATAATCGCAAATAAAAACATCAAAATTGCCGTCTGCGCGCAGGGTGTCTATTGCTTGTTTTCCGCTTTCAACACATACGCTTTGCAAGCCCCAGTAAGCCAAGGTGTGATCCAAAATCATACGATTATGCATATTATCGTCAACCACCAAGCAGCGATGTATGGCTTTCATAGCTAAAGCTTGCGGCTGTTCGGCATACTCAATTTTTGTTTCAACTTCGAAACTAAATGTAGTGCCAACACCTGGCTCGCTATCAATTTCAATATTGCTGTTTAGTTTGTTTGCAATCATTTGCGATATAACAAGACCCAAACCTGTGCCGCCATATTTTCGGGTTACACTACTATCGGCCTGACTAAACAGTTTAAACAATTTGCTACGTTGTGTTACCGAAATACCAATACCAGTATCGCGAACCGAGAAGGTGAATTTTCCGCAGTTGCTTTCGGTATTTTCATAGCTAACTTTTAATTCAATTTCGCCTTTTTCGGTAAATTTCACAGCATTTCCCATCAGGTTTGCTAAAATTTGCTTTAACCTTACAGCATCAGTGTAAGCATAACGGGGTATATTCGGTGCAATGTCGAGCAAAAGTTCTAATTTCTTTTTATCGGCCGAAAACTTAATAATATCGGCACTCTGATTAAGTAAATCAATTATATCTGTTTTTATAATTTCGAGTTCCATCATACCGGCTTCTATCTTCGAAAAGTCGAGAATGTCGTTAATTATCCCAAGCAAATTTTGTCCCGAAGCATTGGCATTTTTTACATACTGAAACTGAACAGCTGTGAGCGGCGTACTTTGAAGCAATTCGGTAAAACCAATTACACCATTGAGTGGCGTACGAATTTCATGACTCATGTTGGCCAAAAACTCCGATTTTGCCTTGTTGGCTTGCTCTGCAATGGTTTTAGCATTACGCAGCTCACTTTCGGATAGCTCCAATTCTTTGCGTGCATTATTAATAGTTCGTATTATTGATGTAAATAGAAATACGATGATAATAATCACCAAAAGCAAACTTCCAATTATTATCAGGTTCGACTCGTTCTGACTCTTCCAAAGTGTATCGGTATTAATCGAAAAAACAATTCCTGTTTTTTTACCCAAAATATTTATTGGGTAGAACGAAGAATATGCATTTACAATTTCACCAAATTCGATAACATGTTGCTTGCTACTTGCCAGATTACTGTTCAGACTTCTGCTAAATTCAATATTCGCTTTGGTTTCGAAAGTCAATTTATTCGACACGGGGTTGTGTTCGCTATATTTTACCAACAGGATATTGCTTGTACTATCAATAGCCCAATACCAAGAATTTTTTCCAATATAAAACTTATCGAAATTCGAAGCTATAAAGCTTTGCATATCAAGGTCGAAACAAATATTAGCCACTACTTGTCCCTGAAAATTACGCACAGGTTGAATGTAGGTAGTATTATCATCTTTTTCGCGGAGCTGTGGCTGGTTTTCCAACTGTTGAGGGGTTTCGAACTCAATTGGTGGTGTTACTGTAAAATAATTATCGGTATTTCGTACAAATCTTCGATAGCTTTGGGCAGAATAAACGGTAACGCCCGAAACAAGCATTTGATTACGCGAATAAAACCGACGGATACGTTTTATCTCATCGTCTATATATTTATTGCGTATTTCCGACGAAAACAATTCGGGATTCGGGTGTAGAAAATATTGAAACTCGCGGTTGGCAAATTCAAATTTTACCGATTCTTCGAAATCGGCAGAAGCACTCTCAATGCTTTTTCCGCAGAGAATAATTTGTTTGTTGATAAAATCGGCTGTTTCCTTTCGTTGCTTTTTACTCAGTTCTATGAATTGCCAAACAGATAACGAAATAAATACAACTATTAATAATATAGAATAATAAAGTTGTTTCTTCATAAAATAATTTCGACTAAATACCAGTTCAATTCAGGAATTCGTACGGCAATAACAGTTGCTTTTTCGCCATTAAATTCTGTTTCAATTACTTGTTTATTATTTTTTAAAATTTCGGTAGCAATGGTACGAACATTCGCTTCGCGGCTCAAAGATAAATTATAAAGTTCCTTCCGATAGGTATCCTGCTTGATTGTTTCGATGTATTTATGGTCGAACAAAGGAGGAAAAGAAAGCAGATTAATCACATCTTCCTGAGCGGTTACAATAGCGCCATTATTATCAATAATCATAACCATGGAGCCTATACTATCCTGTAAATAGCGCTGAGTAATGGTATTAATGGTAACGTCGATACCCGGAACTCCTACCAACTCTTCGTTGTAATAAACGGGTGCGATGGCCGAAACCATCCATCCACGGCCAGCGGGATCCACATAAGGTTCGTTTACCCAAAGCGATTTCCGATCCGGATTATGCTTAACATCTGCTAAATAGTAAAAATTAAATGCCGGAATATCCATTTTTGCTTCGTACTGCGATAATACATCAAAAAATGGATAAATACGATTGAAGGAGTATTTATCGTTGTAATAAAGTTGAACAATTTCAGGGTATTTTTTTACAAGAATTTTAAAAGCAGTGTCGATTGGTTCTGTAAAGTAAACAATATTCTTAATTTTTTGATCGACAGGTACAAATCCTGATACGAAAATAGCCGAACCTCCATCGTCGATAGGTTTTGTAAAAACACCATTAGCGGCAAGTTGATATTTGTCAGTTTTTATTGTCGGTAGTATTTTGCTTTGATTGACGTATAATTCTGTAATTTCTTTTCCCAACATATCAACCTCTAATCGAATATTCTTAAAGTCGTTATCAATTTGTGTAGCTTTGATACTTAATTGTTCTAACTTTAATTCAGCATCGGGTTTTGTACAGCTAAAAAACGAAATTATTATTGTTATCAAAACAGCTATTGTGCAAATTATCTTTCTCATAAGGTGTTTTTTTTATAAGTTATTACAGCGAAACAGCAAATGCCATGTAGAATTTATTACTATTGGGGTTAGCTGCCAAGGTAAGTTTAAGAGGTAATGAAAAATGGTCGGTAATTTTCAGTGCTTTTTTGGCACTAACACCAACATTGATAAATGCAAACTGCGAACTGCCGTAAAGCAAACTTTCAGTTGGGGTAAAACCTGCAAATACATTGTAGTTGATATCTTTCAATGAGCCTAAATAATTGACTTCAACATAAACCGATTTGTTTAATTCAGTGGCATTTGAAACCTTGGGGTCGATAGCAGTACCATAAATAATCATTCCACCATATACAGTGAACGGGATTTTTTCGGAGCCATTGTAGCTCAAACCCAACTCGGCAGCATGACCGGTTTCCGCTTTTTTGAAGTTAAAATAATCGGGATTTAGACCTACATAATCGGGAAAATACAAATCTACGAACTGAAGCGAGAAATCTTTCAGCGTATATTTAGCATATATGTCAATTTCTTTGAATCCACCTGCCAGTTCGTAGCTACCCCAAGTACCTAACGTAAAACCCTTATAACTAAGTTCTCCCCAAGGCTGCAATGCCGGTAAAGTGCCTTGTGGCAGTCCACGCCACAGATACGAAGATGTTAAATCGGCACCAAACGACATGTTAAGTTCGCTTTTGCCTTGTGCCTGAATGCTTCCAACGAAAAAAGCCATGAATAGCAAGATTTTTGATTTCATACGTTTAAATTATAAAATAAATAATTTTATTAAAATATTTTAAATGCAAATATAAATCATTTGATACAAAATAAGTGCTATTACGACAAATTATTTATAAAAGAAATATGCTAAGTAAATTATACAATTCAGCATTTTACAAAAGTAAACGATAGATATTACACTGACTGTAAGTGATTTTGTATAAATGATGTCGTATTTATTGGAATTATTCTGTCGTATTTAATCCTTTTGATAAGTAGTTATACATTTCACAATCAACTATTTAATTATTAACACCTAGTACAGGAAGGGATATATTATATTGAAAAATAAAAAAATATTTTTTCATATCAATTTTATGATGTATTTTTGCACATATTATAGCGCAATGTGCATAAAACATAATTAATATACAATAAAATACTTCAATGAACACCATTATCATCAACAGTTTCGACGAATTTAATGCTTTTGTAGGCAAGGAATTAGGAGTTTCGGATTACATACAAATCACTCAAGAACAAATCAATATTTTTGCAGATGCTACGCTTGATCATCAGTGGATACATGTTGATGCTGAACGTGCAAAAACCGAAAGTCCTTTTAAAACCACCATTGCGCATGGTTATTTAAACTTATCGGTATTGCCACACTTATGGGAACAAATAGTGGATGTGCGTAACTCGCGACTCACGGTGAATTATGGTATCGAAAAACTGCGGTTTATGCAAGCTGTAACAGTAAACAGTCGTGTTAGGGTACGTGCTAAATTACAATCGTTGGTAAACTTACGTGGCACTTCAAAAGCGGAAATTTTTGCAGTACTTGAAATTGAAGGAAGTAAAAAGCCAGCTCTCGAAGCGAATATCGTTTTTCTGTATCATTTTGTGGAATAGAGACGACGGACAACTGACAAAGGACGACAGAAAAAAAACCGCGAAGCAAAATGAATTGCTTCGCGGTTTTTTTGTATCAATAATTTTAAAAATGACTACAACATAATTTTTTGAGTCAATTTACCTGAACGTACTACATACAAACCACCTTTAAGGTTAGCAATGCTTACTTTGCCGTTTTCAACAGCCGAAGTTAGCACTTTGCTACCAACTGCCGAGAAAATCTCAACTGTAGAACCTTCAACTACATTTTTAACTAATAAGTTTTTACCCGATACCAACACTTCAAGAGTTGATGCTTTAGGAGTAGAAAGACCTGTTGTTTTTTCACCAAAAAACATATTATCCCAATATACAACTGCTGGAGATTTATATGTTCTAAATTCAAAATTCATTAATTCATATCCTACTGGAGCAACCACATCATAAGTATATGTTTCCCAAGAACCTCTTACATCTGGAAAATATCCAGCAGTTGCAGTTGCATTTGGCCCTTTCATTGCCAATGAATCATTTAAATTCATTTTCCAAAATACACCAGCAGCAGTTTTAAAATTACACCAAATACGAGCATCGGTACCATCGCCATTGTCAATGAAGTATTTCATGGTAATTGTATAAGTTTTTCCAGCAACTACTGGAACAGATTGATTTACTGTATAAGTTCCAGTTCCTCCAGTTACTTTAAATGAACTAGCTCCAGATTTAACTTTACTTGTTTCTTGTGAATTAGCACCGTTTGTTGTCGATACGATTGTCCAACCATCTGGATTTCCACCTGTCCAAGATTCAAAACTTGGATTAACTAATAGATTATCTTGTGCATTAGCAAAAGCTACACACGCCACAAAGGCTAATAAAAAAGTAATTTTCTTCATTTTCTAATTTTTTTAATATGAATAATATGAATTTATTTTTGGCAAAGATAATGTATATTTATTACAAAAACAATACGATTTGAGCGATTTAATGCTTCGAAAAATGAAATTGATAAATAAAAGGTATT
>CAIWIS010000167.1 GCA_903912795.1 uncultured Bacteroidales bacterium | reverse complement strand
TCCTAATGCAACAATATAATTATCGACAAAAAACAAGGTTTTATTAGCACGTAATGAGCTTTGCGGATCCTGATAAGACATAGCACTCAAACCGCAACGATCGTTAAATTTTACGCCACCAAGGAAAGTTTCGGTGACAAAGTTTCGGTGTTTACCAGTGAACATGACATCAGCAGGCATATCGAAAGTGGTAGCACCCGGCAGGCGGCACCAGTTCCAACCATCAATTTCATAACCACTTTCGGCAGCTGAAACTGGATTACCTGAAGCATAAATTTGTAACACGCCCGAACCATTAAAACGGCCGTATCGATTTTGAACCGCTGTGCCTTCGTAATCCCAAATATATTTACTAACTCCTTTCCAACCGGCCATCCAGTTTTGCTGACGGTAAATCGTCATTCCTGCATACGGATAAAACCAGTAACCATTGGGATCAGATTCCGGTTTTACATTTTCTGCAACCAATTTATTGCACTCTTCCAATGCACCCAACGATCCAAAATAACAAATTGACGATTTTACATTTGTCAAAAATTCCTTTTTGAATGACTCATCACTCGGATTCCACAGGCGCATAAATGCAGATTTCAATTGAGAACACAACGGATTAGTATTCAGGTTGGCCATATACATAAAAGCCGGAATATTTTCCTGTAATGTATTCAATTTATTGGGGAATCGACCTGTAACTGAACGAGGCACATCATATTTGTTGGAATAAATGCGATAAGCAAGCAAAGCATTGGATAGATTAGAAACAACTACATCGCTCACCTGATACTTAGTATTATTCAATAGATAACAATAAATGGCTGCCGAATGAAAACCATGCACCGGGTAAGCACTCATGTAGGGATTTTTATGATGATAACCCACATAATCGGGTTTTATCATATCGTTCCAACTTTGGGCTATTTTGAGCGACTTATTCATCATTTTCTGGAAATAGCGTATCTCTTTTTCGCGTTCGGGACTATTTTCCGGCAAGCTGAAAATATAACACAACCGTTGATTGAAAATTGCTCGAATTCCATCGGCATTAAACCCTGATTCTTCCCATAATATTGGGGTATCGAAGGCCGGACC
Organism: uncultured Bacteroidales bacterium; assembly: GCA_903912795.1. Classification (GTDB taxonomy): domain Bacteria; phylum Bacteroidota; class Bacteroidia; order Bacteroidales; family Paludibacteraceae; genus Paludibacter. The sequence goes on along the minus strand of CAIWIS010000167.1, from coordinate 571 downwards.
TACGCTCTGACTCATCCAATCTACCATTTGCAATTGGGTATCAAATATTCCTTTAGCCTTAAGTTCTTCTTGCATCAAAAATACAGATAAGGTGTAACCCAAACCACTTAAACCGGCATCTGAACCACCATATTCTACAAATCCGTTTTCTTTATAGTTCGAAGTTTTGATAACAATATTCACCTCTTTTATCCAACCTCTTTTGTTCAGATAATCAAAAATATCCAGTATAATCTTTAAAGTTGTGCGACTATGATAATCGGGATTTCGATTCGCTTTATTACCTTTAATCTGATATGCCAAAGCCAATGGGAAAAGCATATCGCTAAAAATCTTTTTCGGACTATTCAGTTCCGATTTGTCATTTTTGGGTTTTTCTACTTTGCCGGACTTTACTTTGTCCTCTGCATTTTTTTTACTCTCAAAATCGTAGGGTTCAAGATTGGAAAAATCGTAAGTATTATAAAACTCATGCGCTTTTTGGGCAGATTCCATAATGGCTCTGAACCGTTCTTCTACCAATGGATTCGAATAATCAGTTGATGCTGAGCCGACAATCCATGAACGATAT
>CAIWIS010000166.1 GCA_903912795.1 uncultured Bacteroidales bacterium | reverse complement strand
ATCTTCGTTTAGTTTAATTGTAATACACTTTGATGCGCAACGAGCCGAAAGGATTTAATCTTTTCGGCTCGTTCATTATGCATTATCATTAATAATTTTGTTTTTCTTCTTCGAAATAGGTTTGCGAATGTGCGCAAGTTGGGCATGCTTTTCCTGTTTTCCGCAATGGGACACCCTAGAGAGTTTTTACGATATTGTAAATTTCGGCTTGCTCTTCATCCATTTTCAAAAGATTTGATTTTGTATGTTTAGATTGCGGAAGCATATATGTTATTTGATACATATTATGAGTTAATTCAACGGGTCTTTTGACTGATAAATTTGATTTTGCTTCTTTCAATAGCCTTTCCAACTCCTTGTAAATACAATATGCAGTGAACGAAATACAGATATGAGCCTCTATTCGACTTTTTAGCCAGTGATATATTGGACGTATGCGTAAATCTGTTTTTGACATCCGAAATGCACGCTCAATATTCCAAAGACCTTTATAATTATCGATTACCTCATCGTTTGTCAGTTTGGTGTTAGTAACATAGCCTTTGAGCCCATCCCATATTGCATCTGTATTGAATTTTTCATAATCTATTTGAATACTAATCTCACCTTCCATTTTCAAGTATTTGTTGTAACCCCGGTTGTTTATATTTGATTTGGTCAATTTGCCAGCCCTAATTTGTTTTTCGAGCCTTTGTAAGCCTCTTTTCCGATTGTGTTCGTCTTTGGCTGCTCGTTTATTCGAAAATGCAACAATCAGTCTTGTTGTTTCTGACTTATTAATACAAATTGTTTGTCCATTGGAAAACTCGTATTCAAAGATTTGTTTCTTTATCTTAGCGGGTTCGTTTTTTATTCTTGCTCCCAATATATATTCATATTGCTTGGTTTCTAAAGCTTTTATATTTTCGGTTGACAATAAGCCAGCATCTGCAACCACAATGGGTTTGTCCAATTTAAACTTGGCACTGATTTTTTCAAGAAACGGAATCAGGGTGTGTCCTTCAAATATATTTCCTTCATAAATATCATAACCAATGGCATAACCTCCAGTTCCAACCAGTAATCCAAGAAAAATCTGTGGATTACTGTGTTTCCCGTCTTTACTAAAGCCTGTTTTACGCAAATCATCCTCATCTTCGGCTTCAAAATACAAGGTGGTCATATCGTAAAACACAACACTTATATTGCCCTTTAAAACCTTGAGTGTGTGCGCATAAGAAATTTGCTCCACCTGTTCTTTAAGCTCTGTATTGAGCTTGTCTAAAAAACGATAAACTGTATCAATATCAAGCGTTAGCCCCTGATAACGATATAAATAATCAACCGTTTTTAACTTACTCAATGGATAAGCAATACGAGCGATTACTAAATGTCGAAAAAGCTCTTGTTGTATTGAACCAAAACCAATTTTGTCGTACAATTTCCCGAAAATAAGCTCTGGACCAACAATACGAATGCTTGCATTACTTAGATTTGAAATTACCTGTTCAATTTGTAAATCATTTTCCCAAACAAACAATTCTGGCTGCTGAGATAATCGTTCTATATCCTGTTTTCCCAAATAAGTTAGTTTTGCAATCTCTTGTTCTGAGCGACCACTACCGATAGTTTGCAAAACCTTGTATTTCCCACGAAGTTTCTGGATTATTTGAACACTGACACTGCCTGATTTATTTCATTTTTCTCGTAAAAACATGACTCCTGTAATTTGGGACACCCAAAATTACAAAATATATTTCATATCTAATTGATTATTTGATTGTTATAATTGTTAATAATTATCATGCGGAAAACAGGAGTTAATTTATCCGGCTCGTTATATTTTTGTAAGCTATGCCATTTTTGTTCGAATAAAACATTTTTTTTCTGAAATCAAAAAAAAAATCATACAAATGAAACAGAATGTAAATAAATGCATTACTTTTGACCTCATTATTAGGTACAACCCTTCAAAATATCAGAAGTAATTAATTTAAAACTCAAAAATGAATCAGTATGAAAACAATTAAATTCGGTTTTTTAACAGCATTAATCATTTTGTTGTCGACTTCATGTGTCGAAAGTTCGAAAAAGTACAAAGCATTACTTTCCGAACGTGATTCTATTCAAATGAACATGAAAGCGGTTCAGGAATCATACAATCAAACAATTGATTTACTTGGTGCGGTCGACTCAGGCTTTGCTGCCATAAGCGAAACAGAAAAAAGTTTAAAAATTGAAATGAATGGCATAGAAGGTAATAGTGCAGCACGCAAGCAAGAAATGGCAGCTCGCTTTGAACAACTTAAAACCGTTTTAGCCGAAAACAAATCGAAAGTTGGAAAGCTTCAAGCATTATTAGCGGCTTCGGGCAATAAAAATGCAAAATTGGCTGAAACCATTAAACGATTGGAAGCTGAATTGGCAGAAAAAACGGCATCTTTAACAACGCTTCAGGAGCAATTAGCTAAAAAAGATATTCAAATTTCAGAGTTAAACACGAGCGTTAATACATTAAGCAGCAATGTGAAAAGTTTGAACGAGGAAACTACTAAACAGAAAAACACGTTGAAAGAACAAGATATTGCATTAAACACTGTCCATTTTACAATTGCCACGTCAAAATCACTTAAAGATGCTGGAATTGTTGCAAGCAATGGTTTATTTCAACCAAAATCAGTTTTAGCAAGCAACTTTAACAAATCTGTATTTACTTCGGTTGATAGACGT
>CAIWIS010000165.1 GCA_903912795.1 uncultured Bacteroidales bacterium | reverse complement strand
TTTAGATCAGGTGTTCGTGCAGCAACTGTGTTGATGGCGTTTTGAATATTGGCTGTATTGTCACCGGCAAGAGGGCTAATCGTTTTTTGTACAGGTACGTTTGGAATTGCTACCATTCCATTTTTGTAGCCTGCATAGCTAAAATCAGGTATTTTATTTCCCTCTGCATCGGATGTATAGGTTAGCTTTCCATTTCCATTAAATTTAACAATATTCGATTGCCATTGTGCGTATACTGTTGTAATACTAACGCATAAGAGCACTATAATACAAATGTGATTCTTCATTTTATTTAAAAAATTGAATTTATACTTTAGAACTTTGTCAACAGTGTTTTCAGTTATTAATTCATTATTTTTTAAGCGGTTTCATTTCATAGTCAAATGAGAACTGAGAGTCAGCATCGGTTTCGTATGCTTGTGTACGTAAGTTGTATGTATAGGCATACACTTTGTTTTCGTTGGGTTTAAAAGTGTAATAGCGAAACATGGATGCCGGTATATTTTTTACGTTCCGACACTGATAATCGGTGCGAATAAGATGTTGTGTTTTACCTCCGACCGATGTTGTTTTCCAATACTCTTCGCCCTCACTTTCGCACAAATGGCCCATGTTTGCCAGAAAAATATTATCATGTTTACGCACGATTGAATCAACCAGATACGTATCGTTTACAACCTCTTTGGATATGCCGCTATGCGTTATGTAAATTGTTCGGTATTTTTTATATTTATCCAATGTTTTATTAGCCCACTTATTAACATCAATGTTTTTCTGCCATTGCGTGTTTAATACCATAAATTTCATTCCCGAAGTTTTGAAAAAATAATATGCATTTTCAATCTTTCCATTCATTGACCCGCCCCAATATTTCTCTTTTTCGAAGTAACTTACCGGAAAATACTTGTTTAGTGCAACAGCAGGGTCATGATTTCCCTGATTGGGTGAAAAAGGGATGTTTGCAGCACGCAGTAAGCTCAATGCTTCAATATTTCTCTTCCATTGATCTGTTGAGTAGGTGGTATCTTTGTAATTCCCTTGAGACATATCGCCAAGACTGGCTACAAAAACAATGTTTAGTTCTTTTTTGTGGTCCACAAACCACTGACAAATTGCTTTCATTTGCTCAGCACCGTCGGTTCCAAGGTATGTTAGTTTCTGCCAATCTGGGATTACTCCAATAGTAAAATCCTGAGCTTTTATACACGTTGTCCATGAAATGAATAAAGCGAAAATTATAATAATTCTTTTTGACATGATTTTTTAATTTATTGAATAATTAATTTGCTGTAACTTATTGAATTTCCATTTTTTATAGACAGTAAATATACTGATCCTTTTAGTAATTTATTTGTATTTATTGTAATCGGACTGCCTGTAGTAAATTCTTTTTTGTAAACGATTTGTCCTTGAAGTGTGCTTATAGTTATTTCGGGATTGTTACCGGTTTCTGTGTCGTGCAATTTTATATTGAAAATTCCGCCTCTAACCGGATTTGGATATATACTGAATAACTTCGATTCGTTAGCATGAGTTATAAGTGCATTAGGTGCCGACAATATAACCAGTTCCGGTTGATTGGACGTGGCTTCCCTGCTGTTAAACTTTATCTCCAGGTTGTTGCTTGCAGCATCCCAAAAACATATACTCACTTTCTTATCGCCATTTATCTGGCTCTGTACATAAGAAGTTACATCCCACTCGTAATAGCTGCCTATATTGGTTACATTTACAGCCGAAATAACACTTCCGAATGCAGGTGCTATCGACCAGCTCATTCCCAGTTCGTTCCAGCTATCGGTTGGTTGCTCGTAGGCCGAAACAAAATAGGCTCCTCCCTCCATACCACTACAATAAAGACGGATTTTAGCATTCGAAATCTTCGTGAAATCAAGCGTACTAACATCAAATTTTACGTACGATTTGCGTTTTACAGTTGCTCCTTGTTTGGTTCGGAAATAGGTAAGAGTTCCGTAATTCGCGGTTGAGTTACCTGAGTAGACATCGGCATCTTCTATTGGATTAAAAGTCCGTTTATTCAATTCATCGGCACTTTTTACCGTTATTATCATACTGCCGGTTTTTGCTCCATCTACCGAAGTAGCCGTAATGGCTGTAGTTCCGGCAGCTACGCCAGTAACCACACCTTCGGAATTTACTGTAGCTATGGCAGCATTAGCAGTCGACCAGTTTACATTCAGATTGGTAGCATTTTCCGGTAAAATAGTTACTTTCAGAGGCAACGAAACACCAACATATATATTACCCGTTGCCGGACTAACAGATACTGAACTTACAGGTATGCTTTGAACAGTGATTTGTACCGAAGCGGTTTTAGCCCCATCAACTGAGGTGGCAGTAACTGTCGTTGTTCCTTCGGAAACGGCAGTTACTAATCCAGTTTCGTTTACAGTAGCTACTGCAGGATTAGAACTAGTCCAGCAGATATTTGTGTTCGTGGCATATCCGGGCAAAACGTCTGCAGTAAGTTGCTGACTGTAACCAGTGCTAATCGTAGTTTTTGAGGTAGTAATTGAAACAGTTGATACATTTACCCAGTTTACTCCGGTAGGAATCGATAGCAGACCAGCCCTGTTGTCGGCTGTTGTGTTTTCTTTTGAGCCTATTTCGGTAATTTTTCCGCTATAGTCATAAACTCCAGCAGTATAGTATGCGTTGTTGTACTTGTTTACATCGTACCGTACAATACTTGCCAATATAAATGTCGCCCCTGTTTTACCTACTTGTATCAATGAATTTACATAGTCCGTAACATCAACATAGCCTGTGGTCCAATTGGCGGAAGTATAAGAAATCGGACCTAAAAATTTCCCGTAAAGGCCCAATCCGGTTCCTGCTCCGGAAGTAAATCCTTTGTAATTGTCTTCAATATCTACAATAGCTCCTTCGCCGGTTGTTGGTGCCATAGTAGTTGGACTTGTATAGTATTTTCCAACACCTGGAGCCGATTCCCAAGTTAATGTCGACTCTGTCCAATTGGTTTCATCAGTTCCATAAACATGGAAAATAGTTCGTGAATTGGGGTCTGTTCCTATGTTATGACCGGGAAGTTTCAGCAGGTAACGATTGGTTTTGACAAGATTGCGAAGGTCAAACTGCAAAAATCCCAGACGGCGTTCTCCGGCTGTTGCATGATGTTGCGATATTTTCAGTGTCGATTCGCTACCACGATTCACTCCTTTTTCAGTAATTACCAGATAAGTGTCGTTAGTTGGCAGTAGTTGAGTAGGTTGACTTACACTCTGGTTTACCCACACCAACAAAGTGCTGTAGTTAGAGGTATTAAAGGTTATCGTTTTTGAAGTGCTTACATTTAGTATTTCGGTTATTTGTCCGGTATTTGATAAATCGACACGCGCTACTGTGGCGATTGCTCCGGCTTGTACGTCCAATGAGCTCAAATCGAGAGTAGTCGTGGCCGACGACCCATTAGCATTCGACAAATAGATGTAGTAAGCACGTTTTGCTTCGTCCCAAGCAGCCACAGCTGTGCGGTTAGAGCTGCTTCCGGCTGTTGTACTCAATTCGAGCATAGGTTTTGAACCTTTAAAATGGTTGGAATAAAGTTGAAAACACGCACCTCCACGGGTTATTCCTCCAAAACTTTTGTTATCGCTTCCCGACATATAAACATCTGAATTTATAATGCCATAGCCCGCTACATCATTGCTCGATTCTCCAATTTTGAAAAAGTAAAACCCTCCCTCGTTTTTAAGTCCGTTTGTTGAACCAAGCGTAGCCGTTGCTGTTAATGCCCGCGAAGTTCCAATTCCGTAACTAAGATCCTCAGTATCCAGTTGTTTTGAATCGAAATCGGAACCGTAGGTGCTGTTAATTTCAGTTATAACAATAGGCATTGCCGATGAAGGTGTTGCACTTGCCATTTTGGTTCGTATATTGGTGATAGCACTTTGTATGCCAGACAGGCTGGTACTATAGTGGTGATAATCGTACATACCAAAATTCATTAGGGCATTGTTTTTATTGCCATAAATATCGGTTTGTATTGAAGTCCACGACTGACTACCCCAGGAACTCCACATTTCACCGGCCGTAACAGGACCACAAATGTATAATTTCAGATTTTTTCCTGCATTAGCATTGACATCCTCCATGGCAGCACGCATAGCGTCGGCCGCTATAATCCAGTGCGATTGCCATTGCGTAAAGTTTATAATCCGATCGGGTTCATTCTTAAATTCGTAGAGTTCAACATCGTATTTTGTTGCAAAATAAAACACGAACGAGTACCACATACGCCAATAGGTAAATTTATCGCTCCAAAGTGATAAAGGATCATTCCCTGTATCGGATGTATTTACCATAAGTGCTCTTATTCCCTGACGTTTAAGTTTGGTAAGCACTGAGTCGCCATCAATTTTACTTAGCTCCATTTGAAAGGTTTTCCAATCGATATACTGGTCATTTGGAGTACCCTGGCGCAGTGGATTGGCACGAATAGATGCTTTTGCAGTGGTGAAAGTGGCAGCATCTGTAATGCTTATTTTATTACTCAATGGAGTTATCGACTGACGAAACCAAAAGCGAAAGTCGGTAATTCCAAACCAACGGAAATAATCCATCGACGTGTTTAATGAAACATCAAGGTCTGAACTGGCACCTAGTATTTGAGGTATACGATTGCCATTGGGAGGATTTAGTTTAATGTTCCATTGAGCATCAACATTATACGTGACCATAGCCATGCAAATTATTAATGCTGATAGCAGACCAGTTTTCTGATAATTCGATATTTTATTTAGTATCTTATTCATTATTCTATCTCATTATTCTATCTCATTATTTTACAACAATTTTTTTTGTAACAATTGATTTTCCGGATTTTATCGAAACAAAGTAGATTGAACTTTTCAACAATCCCGATGTATTCAATTTAAGAGTTTTATTATTACCAATAAAGTTCTTATAAACTATTTGTCCCTGAAGATTGGTAATGACAACTTCAGTATTATCCCAATTTCCATTTTCATCAACTTTTATTGTCATGAAGTCTTGATTTAATGGGTTTGGAAAGATACGAACATTTGATACAGTTACATCATTTATACCAGTTGAACCATCAACAACAATAATCTGATCAATTCTAGTGGTTACAGATGCTGTTTTGGCATGGTAAATGCGCATCCAATTAATGGCGGTTAAATCGGGTGTGCCACCAGATATGCCGGCACTGCTAAAAGGCAAAGTAACTAAATTCCACCCATTCACCAATGTCCCGATATTCCAGTTATATTCATTTAAATCTGCTGCACCACCACTTCCCAACTCCACCTGATTACTCGAAGTAAATAGGGAAACATCGGAAACATAATACCAGAACTGGAGTTTATCAGTAGCAATATTTACACCCAAATTAATTGGAGTAGTAAAAATACGTTTAAATTCGTCAGTTTTCAAACCTACTGATTGTAAACTGGCAGCACCTTCCTTCTTATCTGTTGAATAAACACTTAGTGTATTAGAGGATGTCCAACCTGTATTAGTGTCACAATTTGAGATTACTTTTGTTACCGGACGAGAAAGTACGGTTATTTCAACTGCAAAAGTTTTTCCTCCGTCAACTGTAGTTGCTGTTACTGTGGTAGTTCCGGCCGAAACAGCAGTAATTACTCCCAATAAATTTACAGAAACAACATTTGAATTACTCGAAGCCCAGGTTATTGATTTGTTGGATGCATTCGAAGGTAAAACGGAAGCTGTTAGCTGCTGTGTATTGCCTATAGATAAAGTAGAAGTTGATGGGGAAACAGAGATTCCGGTTACCAATACTTGTTCAAAAGTTGTAACACCCGCAGTTGCAACTTTAGCACCATCTTCTGTGGTAGCTGTAATGGTGGCATTTCCAATGGAAACAGCAGTAACTAAACCATCTGAATTTACGGTTGCTACAGTTTCATTGCTTGAACTCCAGTTTATCTTTTTATTGCTGGCATTTGCCGGTGATATAGTAGCTGAAAGTTGTTGCGATGTTCCAATATTGATGTTTAAAGAGGTGGGCAACACAGCTACAGAAGTAACCTCAATATTGCTCGATACAAGTTTGCCATTTCCAGCCCAAGCTCCTAGTAGGTTGTAAATACTCCCGGTACGTTGTTCTGGTATGGTGATATTTGCCACAGCGTCAACACCAAGTCTGTCTTCCAATTGTTTTAAGAACAAACTACGGGTATTTACATGAATACCATCAGTGCCTGATTTTTCCCAATATCCCCTAAAAATATAATCCGGATGAGCATCGTGACTAACAGCACCATGATTCTCAGCGCCTATACTACCAATTAAATAATTCTGAGCACCCATAGCTGCATCGCATACATACGATGAACATTCAAGATTCCAACCAACCGTTTGGGCTCCACACCAAGCATGTCCTGCAGTACCAATAGCATATTCAGTAATTTCCATAGACGAACCAGCTTTTATATTGTCGAACAATGTTCCGACAGCCCAGCGGTGATGAGGCCCTAAAACGTTTAATCCATGTTGACTGACGCAATCTACAAAAACATTCGGTCCGGGAATGCGGGCATGCGTTACAAAATCATGTCGTCCATAATCGGAATAACAACGCTGAAAAAGAACACGGGTTGAACCTGCATCGAGGCAAAATCCATAACGCCATCCGCCAGAAATGGTGCCTCTCGGGTCGATGTAGGCACCTTCTTCTACCGTCAAATTCATAGCACTCCAGGTCATTACTGCCGCTTCGGAAGTACGAGTAACCGTAACTCCATGAACCCAACTGTTGTCAATATATCGAGGTCTGATTCCCACCCGTAAACGATTTCCATTCCCTGAGACCGTAGGATCGCCTCCATCCTGAATACCTACTATGCGAATGTCTTCGATACCGCATTTGCTCAATCGTCCGGCAGTAGTATATTTTGTAATTTGACCACCACCATATTTAGTTTGCATAGGTTGAACAACCGGGCAGTCGAGGGTCACAGTATTACCAACTTTTGCTGTAATTTTACGTTTAAACCCAATATTGTAAGCTTCTTTTTCACCAGCCACCGTCCAATAATCAAGTGGATTATTTATGTAGCCACCGGTAGTTACTTTGAGGTCGGAAAACCAGGCATCATTTGGTGTAAATCTTACAAAAATCAAATCGCCAATTGCATAAGCACTTGCATCGGCTACAGTAAAAGTCTTAGCACCTGTACCAACATAAGCATCTGTAATGCGGGTCATATTACTCTCAGAGGTAGATTGTGTTGGTGGCTCAAGGGTTATCATGGTATGGTTTTGAGCGAAATCGGAATAGAGAATTGTTCCATCTGCACCCTGACCTTCGCCACGCAAAACCACACCACTTGTCCAAATTCGCAGTGCAAATCCGTAACCATCTGTGAGTACCGAAATTTTTCCATCATTTAATCTGTATGTACCTTTTTTGAGTAAAACTGCACCTCTAAATCCATTAGCATCAGGGGGCATATTACAAACAAAATCAATAGCTTCCTGAATGCGGGTTCTATCTTCGCCTGAGGCAGTTGGATTTAAGGTGATTTTCACGGGGACATCTCCCACAGGGATACCCATTGTTCCATCCATATAGCCAACATTCGAGAAGTCGGGTATAACATTGACATTATTCGATTCAGCATTATTAGCGTGTGGAACATATACTAACTTCCCATCCACGCCTGGATACACCAATGTTGATTCTTGCGCTTGCACAATACCAAACGATATAAATGCAATATGCAAAATTATTGACCATGTCCTTTTCATAAATTATTTTTTAAAAGTATTAAAAAACTTGTCAGCAGCATTATTAACTATTTGTCAATTTTGCAAACTGAATTTTCTAACGACAAAGATATATTAATCTGATTTATTTGTTTACTCTTTTCGGTATGTCGTAAGTTAAAGGAATCTCTTTTCGTAACATTTTTGTTCCCTCACCAGTTAGAAATAGATAATGGTCAGATGGTTTTCCATCGTTGTCAATAAAATGATATTTTTCACTGCTTGGTGGAGTATTGGATACTTTAAAAATAGCTGTTCCTTCGTTTATCTCATCGAACATAGCGATATATAACATTTCTGCTCCTGCATCAATCATGGCTGCCATTTGATCCCAGAAAAATTGTCCTCCCATGCGTGGGATTGCTCCATATTCACTGTATCTGGCCAATAAAGGTTTTGTTTTAGCCATATTTTTCCAACTAAACCCGGGATACGCAATGGGCACATAGTCGACACCTTGTTTTTTGCACCATTGAATGTCGGCTTTTACATGGTCTCTGATATGGGTTACAGGATCTTGAACTAACGGAGTAAAGCGCTGAACCATCCATGGTAAAACAATATCGGCCGATTTTATAAGTTTATGCAAATAGGGATCAGGATTACAATCTTTATTCAGTTCGCGAAAATAGGTAGGTACACCAAGCATTACTGAACAACCTCCGTAGACACGATCATTCTTCAAGAAATCGATTAATTCTGCCAATTTAATATTTCTGATATTGTAATTTCTGTCAGGAAATCCAACACCCCAAATGGTTACCAATGGTTTGGAGCGGTGGAAGAGATAGGTTTGTTTGTTTCCAAAATTCTTAATCTTAAGGTCGTCAACTAAATGCTTCCAATCATCGATAACTCGCTGACAATCATCTTCACCTGGTTTAAGTCCAGAAAGATCGTACATTACCGCAATTGCCCTATCGTATTTTTGTGAAGCTTTAAATGCATTTGATAAAATAAGATCTTGCTCTTTTCTCCTAGCTTCATTTTTAATGGTAAAGTAAAAGCGTTGCATAAATACGCCATCAATTCCATACTGTTTCATCCATTTAAAATGCAGATTCACTGTGCTTTCGTCGAGCGAACTGAAAACCTTGGCCTTACTTCCGTCAAGATTTAGAAAATCTGTTTCATAGGTCTTTTCATATTCCGACACATCCGGCCACGAATCGACTGCTGGCTGTTCTATATCAAATTTATTTCCAACACCATAGCTCGACCAACCCCTATGCGCATCGTCACCTTCAGCACGGAACCAACCCTGGTAACCACACATGACCATGCCCTTGTAAGTGGGAAACATAGGTTTTGTTTCTGTGGAAATAGTCTTTGTCTTTGACTGCGAATGTGCTGTTAATGTACAGAAAATAAAAAAAAGATATATGAGATTTTTCATTGATTTTTCTATATGAAATTCAGTTTGTTATTTTTCTGACTGAAGAATTTACTGCCTTACCGCTGGCATCGGGATAAGGAATTCCTTTTAATCCAAGACCAAACTCAGAACCAATCCAGACCAATTTATCGCCTCGCCACCATGATTCAAAGAATTTAGTCAGACGAATTGGATAACCACGATGATCTTTCATTTTAAAAACAATCTTTTTTGTTTTGGTGTCGATAATATCTTCAGAATGGCAAATAGCATATTTTCCGTCACGGGTGAAATTTACCCAACCATGACCAGTTGCACCGAGAGGGATTCTAGCTATTTCTTTCTGAGGCGCCACGGTATTATCAAAAACAAAAAGACTTGATGGACGTGGGTCATTGCCAACATCATTCTGATCTACGAGCCAGATTTCCTTTTCATCTGGGGTAAGTGCGATTCCATGGGATCTGAAATTTATGTTAGGAGTAACTTGAACATGGCGTACTACTTTGCCCGATTGAAGATCCACCTGGAAAAATCCAATATTTCTGAAATCGCAGATGTAGGCATATTTATCTTTACTGTCAATAGTGAAAGGTGAAACGTGCAATCCAAAAGTGTCGATTACGATTTTACGCACCTCTTTGTCTGTTTCCATATCGAACTGTCTGAATATCGAGTTGAAGAAACTGTAATAGTATTTACCCGATCCACCAACTGCTGTATTGTGGTTAAGCTGTCCCGTTTTAATATTTTTGATACGTTTGCCATCCTGTGGGTCAATTACGGCTAAGCCATAGGTAGAATCTTTGGGCCACCATCCTGAAGAGACAATTATTTTACCCGTACTTTGGTTGGAAGCAGTTCGGTCGTATCCCCAATCATCAGGTTTCAATTCCACGTCATATACAACTTGTTTTTTTTCCAAATCAAATCGTCCGTAAAAAGAGTTTCCTGCATAGAAAACAGATTTATGAAAAAGATTACCGTTAAACCCTCTCAGTCTCCAGGTTCCATCATTAAAAGTAGTTTTTGATTTTATCCTTTTTGCTATAGTTGGAATCTCAACATATTCCAAAAACTTAAATTCATCGTCAATGTCTAATACAAAGTATCCAGCTATTTCCTGATTGAATTTTTCCCATCCCTGCGCTCCGTCAGGCACACCCATAATCAAGCGTCTTTTTAATGGCTCAAGTGGCTGTATTGTTGCGGTATTGGAATTAGGTACATTTCTAGCAGGAAGTACAACACGAAAACCAACATCGTAGAAAGGTATATTGGGCGCTCCGGGATTAAGGTCGCGAACGCAGGTGCGCAAAGTTGTTTTTGCACTATACCATCCACCGCCACGATTACATCTACTTGAATCTGCTTTTGCGATAGTAGTTCCAGTAGGATTTACTACTGGACCGGCAACCATTGGGCCATGTAAGTCGTTGTTCCATTCCCATACATTGCCATTCATATCGTACAATCCAAAGGCATTAGGCAATTTGGTTGCAACGGCATGGGTTGTTTTAACGCTATTGAAGCCCAACCATGCATATTTATCAATAGAAGTTGTATCATTTCCCCAGTAATAATCGGTAGTCGATCCTGCTTTGCAAGCATATTCCCACTCCGCTTCTGTAGGCAGTCTGTATCCATTTTTCTGATAATTAATTTTGAGGCCATTCAGTGCTTTGCAATATCCTGACTTTGCAAACTGCGCTGATTGATATGAATAGACTGGTTCCAATCCATCTCTTTGACTGCGTTTATTGCAGTAAAGCAAGGCATCGTACCATGTCACCTTTTCTACAGGGCCATTTACCACTGAAGAGAAATGCGACATATTTCTTCCCAT
>CAIWIS010000164.1 GCA_903912795.1 uncultured Bacteroidales bacterium | reverse complement strand
GAACACACTACTACCTACTTTGAAATTCGACCTTCATTCTGGCTTTCTTTTCCGGGTTTTTTATTTTACACAGTGTTATTGTTAATTATTGTTTATGTGGTTTCAACCATTACACAAAAACGTGTAAAGAAAAAACACGAAGAATTATTGGAAAAACAATATCACGAAAAAATTGAAAAAATTAATCAGTCAAAGTTACAGTTCTTCATCAATATCTCTCATGAAATCAGAACCCCTTTGACCTTAATAGTTTGTTCTATTGAAAAGCTTATTTCAAATTTAAATCTCAATAAAGAACAAGAAAAGGAAACGGCAACAATTGACAGAAATGTCAATCGCATGTTGCAGCTAACCAACGAGTTGTTAGAAATTCGCAAAATTGAGACAGGTAATTATCAGTTAAATGTCAGGAAAGATGATATTGTTAGTGTAATAAAAAATATTGTACAAGCCTTTGAATCGTTAGCCGAAAAACAGGAAATGAAATTATCCATTGACACATTCATGCCTGAAATATTAATATGGTTCGATGCAAATGCCTTTGAAAAGTCACTGAGTAATCTGATTTCAAATGCCATAAAGTACACAAAACGGAATGGTCTCATTCAGATAAAAGTTAGAAAATCGGCCAATAATGAATTCCTTGAGATTAGTGTTATTGACAATGGAATTGGAATTGAGCAAGAACATTTGACAAAAATTTTTGATCGGTTTTACCAACATGGCGGTAATAAAGATTCATACGAAAATGGATTTGGAATAGGTTTACATTTAACAAAAAATCTAATTGAACTACATAATGGTTCAATTACTGTAAGCAGCGAAATAAATAAAGGTTCTGTATTTACAATAAGTTTACCTTTGAATGAGACTGTATACTCTGCCAATGATAAAGCCGACAAAGTAATATGGAAAACCGATTTTAATGCAACTTTATATGGTATAGAAAATCCGGAAACCGAAGCTGAAGTTGAAGTATTACTGAATGAAAATGCAGAAGACGTTGATCCTGGAAAATTCACTATTCTCTATATTGATGACAACAAAGAACTACTAGATAATATTGGGGATTATTTAACCGAAACCTATAATGTAATTACGGCTACAAATGGCAAAATTGGCTTCGAAAAAGCAACTCTTTTTCAACCCGATGTGATAATAAGTGATATTGTTATGCCCATTATGGATGGTTTTGAGTTATGTAATCTAATAAAAACAGACATTAATACATCACATATACCAGTTATACTTTTAACTGCGCGTGGCGACTCCGACAGTCAGTATAAAGGAATTGAAATAGGAGCTGACTATTTTATTCCCAAGCCATTTAACATTAAACTCCTCTCGTTGACCATTAAAAACCTTATCGAATCGAGAGAAAGGCTGAGAAAGCTTTTTATTTCAAATCAGTACATTAACCCAAATGAAATTACTACGAACAGTAGAGACGAACAATTTATGGTTAAATTGCTAAAACATGTCGAAGATCATATTGGCGAAGATGACTTGAATATAAAATTCATCGCTGATTCTTTTGCCATGAGTCGATCCACTTTTTTCAGAAAAATAAAAGCCATTACCGGCACCACAGGAAAAGAGTTTATCGATTCAGTAAGACTTAAAAGAGCTGCTCGGCTATTAATAGAAACTGACTTAAACATTTCTGAAATAGCTTATGACATAGGACATTCCAATCCGCAATATTTTTCAAAATGGTTCAAAGCTTTTTATAAAATGTCGCCAACAGAATATATGGCTAAGTATAAGAAGAAATAATGTAATCAATTTAGTCAGTGGTTTTGTATGTAATTTAACTCAAATATAATTATCAGTTTTATTGATAGCAACCAAAATCAAACTTTCAACTTTAGCTTTTTCAATAATTATTAAATAACACGCAGTGTCATTTGCTTTTTTATCGTTTTTGAAAACGCATTTGATGCATTTGCTTTTAAACCTTTCGTTGCTAATCTAGTCAAAACGTACTAAGCAACCGAAATTTAATGAATAATCCAATCCAAACTTCCTATTTTGAAACAGCCGAACCTGAACTAGAGTTGGCTATAAGTCAGTTAATATCCGTTTTACCAAGCAAACAGAAAATTGTAAGTTTGGCATTTTTTGGAAATATTATAAATAATTCCTATCATACCACTCTTAATTCTATTCGCAATTGTGTAGCTGCCCATTTCACAACACTTCCATTAATCAGTTTTATTCCGCAACCAACTCTTGGGGTATCATGTTTTGGTCTGGAAGTAAATAGTTTAAATCCTTTATCCGAATCGACTATTGAATTTAAAAAATTCAATTCAATACCTTATGCTTTAATTGACTTGCAATGGGGAAAATCAATTTGGATTGAAGGTCTTAGCGCCGATTGTATAAGCGATCAATACAGCAATCAAGGATTAAACATATTCACAAAACTGACCGAATTACTTCATTTCGAGGGCTTTGAACCACACCAGATTGTCCGCCAATGGAATTATATAGGCAATATTGTTGATTTCGAAAACGGCAATCAGCATTATCAACTGTTCAACAATGCCCGAACAAAATTTTACGAACAAGACAACTTCGTTTATGGATTTCCCGCAGCTACAGGCATATCTATTTCTACAAATTGTTTGTTAGTAAGCTTAATTGCTGTAAAGCCTTCGTTCGAAACACGCATTATTCCAATTGATAACACACTTCAAATTCCAGCGTATAAGTATTCAAATTCGGTATTGGTAGGTGGCGAAACAGAGTATTTAAAGTCAACACCAAAGTTTGAGCGCGCAAAAGTATTGATTTCCAGCAAACAATGTATTATATTTGTATCGGGTACGGCTGCTATCCGAAACGAAAAAAGTTCACATATCGATAATGTAAGTCTTCAAACTATCGAAACCATTGCTAATATTAATTACCTAATTTCGTCGGTAAATTTAATAAACAATGGTTGGCAAGTGAAAAGTGAAGCTAAGCTTACTTCTATTAGGGTTTATGTCAAAAACAAAAATGATTTTGAAACAGTAAAAACGGAAGTGGAAAAAGCATGGCCTGCAATACAATCTATTTATCTCGAAGCTGAGGTTTGCAGACCAGAATTATTGGTCGAAATTGAAGGAATAGCTGAAATTCAAATTTAAAATCTAAGAACAACATGTTGATAAAAAATACTTTAGCATTGCTTTG
>CAIWIS010000163.1 GCA_903912795.1 uncultured Bacteroidales bacterium | reverse complement strand
TAGAATCAACAATTGCAGGAGTGAAACAGCTAAATTTCCAAATTTTGTCACAGTTGATTTTTACGACATCGGAGATTGTTTGGAAAATGTCAATAAGTTGAATCAGGTGGAGAATATACCAATTCCTGATTTTGATTTATCTGAAGGTGCAAAATTGATGCCCAATCCGCTGATAAATAATGCTATAGTACAAATGCCAAAAGCATCTAAAGCTCCGTTTTACATGCGGTTATATAGTTTTAATGGCATAAAAGTAAGGGAATTACCCAAAGTCTGGGCGTCTCAATTTCAACTTGAAAGGACTAATTTACCTCAAGGGATATATCTCTTGTTGATAGCCGATGTGAAGCAGCAAGTTTATAGCATTAAGGTAGTTGTAAATTAGTGAAAACCTCCATTCAATAGGATATGTAATTCTGTAAGGGGTTGGCATTGTGCATTAGAGTAAAAAATGAAGGAATAAAGCAGTTGAACTAAGGAAATGCAAGATTTGGAAGAAACTTACAAGTGTTATTCAACAAAAAAAAGGTCAAATATAAAAGCAGATACACAATTTGCTTTCACAATAAAAAATTAGTAACTTTGCTTGCAAATTTGATATATACTTCTAAGTATCAAATTGATTAAACGAAAAAATCAAAGTTTATATGAAATTGATTCCCATAAAAGCTAATTACAAGATACTTTTTTCTACTTTAATATTTTGTTTGCTGACAGTTAATGCATTATCGAATATCAAATTTCATCATTTGGGTTTCGAAGATGGACTTTCGCAACTCACTATACGATCGTTGTATCAGGACGAAACGGGTGCAATTTGGCTTGCTACCAATGAAGACGTTAAACGATATAACGGCAATAAATTCGAAGAAATAGACATTAACTTACCCCAAAAAACAAGCTATAAGAATATCGTTTTGGTGATATGCGGCGACAAAAGAGGTAAACTCTTTTTCAAGACTGATTTAAATTCCGTTATCGAATACAATAATGTTGATGAATCGTCGAGAATGATTTACGACAGCAAATCATCAAATTCTATAACAGTAATGAATTATGGGAAAGAGAATTTATGGATAGCACAAGAAAACAAAATATATAGCTATTCGCAAAACAAGTTGGAATTAAAGAAAACACTCATGATTCCAACCCTGAAAATCAGTTCGATAATTGAAACCAGCAATAAAAATTTAATTGTTGGCACTGTACGAAATGGATTATATATAGTATATCCAAATGATGTTGTATTACGCTTGCCCGAAACTATAACAAGTGAAATTACCTCTATTTTCGAAGATTCAAAAGGTCGAATTTGGGTTGGAACCTGGAGTGATGGTGTGTTTCTGCTGCAAAATAATAAATTCACACTTCAGCTTAATACTACAAAGAAAGAAGATAACCTAAAATTATCAAGTAATTTTATTCGTTCAATTTGTGAAGACGATGATGGGAGTATTTGGTTAGGAACATCGAATGGTTTAAATAAATTTGATATAATAAATTCCGAGGTGAATCACTATGGTACAAACAGTACCAATAGTTTGTATCATCCATCTATCTGGAGCATAATAAAGGACAATCAAGGAACAATATGGGTAGCTACATATTATGGCGGTGTAAACTATTTTAATACGTCGAAAGAAGTCTTTACATTTACCGATTTTACTGATTACAATTCTTCTATAAAGTACCCGATAATAAGTAGAATTATAGAAGACAATCAGAATAATTTATGGATTGGCACCGAAAGTAAAGGGCTGATTTATTACAATACCAAATTAAACACCTACCGCAACTTTAATGCAGAAAACCATTCCATCTCGCGCAACACTATTAAATCAATCTATTACGACCGTACGGCTGAAATACTATGGATTGGAACTCATTTGGGTGGATTAAACAAGTACAATATAAAGGAGAATAAATTTAGTTACATTGATGTGAAATGGAACCAAAATTCTAATTACACACAATCTATTCAGGTAATTGTACCGTACAAAAACTATTTATATCTTGGAACATTATCAGGTATTTACAGATATAATATCTTAACTGGAGATATAGATCAGGATAGTCAGCTCGCCGATAAATTTTCGATAGTCAAAGACATCGTAATTGATGAAAAAGAAAATATGTGGATTGCAAGTAACGGACTTTACTGTTACAATTTAAAAACTGGTAGTATTGAAGATTTTAAATCAAAATTCACTCATTCCAATATCTCGCCTCAAACACTTGTAAATGATATATATATCGATAATAAAAAAAGATTATGGCTTGGTACTAATGGTGCAGGTGTTATTTTATTTCAACCCGAAAAGAATATTTTTGAAGAATTTAACAGCAAGAGCTCAGGATTGGAAAGTAATTATATAAGTGCCATTTCAATTACAAACTCCGGAATCATTCTTGCAGCAACAAGTAAGGGTGTCTCTATAATTGACGAAAAAAACTCGAAATGCTTTAATTATAATTCAAAAAATGGTTTTCCATTACTTTCAATGCTAAATGGCTGTATCCTTAAACTTTCAAATGGTAATATTGCTTTTGGAGGTATTAATGGCATCAGTTATCTAAATGAGGATTTATTATCAACACCCGAAAAGAAATATAACCTGCGATTTGATAAACTATGGGTTAATAACCGAATTGTGAAACCGAATGATGAATCCGGGATATTAGATAAAGCTCTGTCTTATAACAGTTCTATAACATTAAATCATAATCAGCAAATATTGGAAATTGAAATTGCTACCGACAATTATTTGCGAAGAAATCAGCCAAACTTCCAATACAGGATAAAGAACAACAATACAGAATGGACTACATTTGACATAAAATCACCCATTGCTTTAAGGAACTTATCACCTGGAACTTACATGCTTCAAGTTCGGAAAACGATATTGAATGAAGTTGATACTGATAATCAAATTGAATTACGTATCGTAATTAAGCCCCCTTTTTATGCTTCTTGGTATGCATATTTGCTATATACAATACTATTAGTTTCAATAGTCGTTTGGGTAATTTCTTTCTATCGTTCAAGACTAATACTACAAACCTCCTTAATTTTTGAGCGAAAAGATAAAGAACAAAAAGAATTAGCAAATCAATCCAAACTACGATTTTTCACAAATATTTCGCACGAATTCAGAACTCCGATTACACTTATTATTGGGCAATTGGAATTGTTAATGCAATCGACGAAATTAGCGTCATCGCATTACAAAGATATTGTGAATGTGCATAGAAATGCATTGAAAATGACAAGACTTATCAATGAACTTCTCGACTTCAGAAAACAAGATCAAGGTTTTATGAAATTGAAAGTAACAGAAAAAGACCTAGTTGCCTTTTTGCGAGATATTTATGTCTCATTCGTTGATTTTGCAGCCTCAAGAAAAGTGAATTTGATATTTAACTGTGAGAATGACAAGATCCTTGTTTGGTACGACTATTTACAATTACAAAAAGTGTTTTATAATTTATTGACAAATGCATTTAAATATACCGATAAAAATGCTGAAATAAGGATTGAAGTGTTTGATTATGTTGATAAAGTTACGGTTTCGGTGGTTGATAATGGTCATGGGATAACAAAAGAATCATTGACTAAAGTCTTTGATCGTTTTTATCAGGACGACAGTGAAAGTACTTATAATACTCAAAATCCTGGAACCGGCTTAGGGCTTGCACTTTCGAAAGGTATTGTAGAACTGCATTGTGGTTTGATAGATGTAACCAGCGAAATTGGCAAAGGAGCATGCTTTACTGTAACTTTATTGAAAGGAAATCAACATTTACAGCAAAAAGAGCATATAGAATTTGTAAACTCTGATTTTGAGTCAGATAATTACATTGTTCAATTTAACAATAGCGATCTCGAATTTATTGAAGAAGCCACAAATAATCAGTTGGAACAATTCCAGAATACTCCAACTATGCTCATTGTTGAAGATGATAATGATCTAAGAAATGTATTAATTCGGATATTCAAACCAATGTACAAAATTCTTGAAGCTGACAATGGACTTACCGGATTTAAAATAGCAAAAGAGAAACAGCCCGATCTAATTATCAGTGATGTAATGATGCCAATAATGAATGGGAATGAGATGTGTACAAAATTGAAAGGAGATTTTGAAACCAGTCACATACCTATTGTTCTTTTGACAGCCCAAACTACGGTTGAACAAAATATTGACGGTTTAAAAAGCGGCGCAGATGATTATATCAGCAAGCCATTCAATGTCAAAATACTGATCGTGCGCTGCAATAACTTGTTGACTAGCAGGAAAGTGCTTCAGGATAAATATACCAAACAGATGGATATTAGTCCAAAGCAAATTGCGTACACTGCGATGGATCAAAAGTTTATTGAAAAAGCAGTAAGTATTATCGAAAGTAATATTAGCGACAAGCGAATTGATGTTGATTTATTATGTTCAGAAATGGCAATTGGGCGTAGGGTGTTTTTCAATAAAATGAAAAGTATAACTGGCCAAACTCCCAATGATTTTATACTTACAATTAAGTTTAAAATTGCAGCTTCGATGCTGAAAAACAATCCCGAACTGAACATTTCCGAAATTTCAGATCAGCTTGGATTCAGTTCGGCAAAATACTTCGGTAAATGTTTTAGAGAGCAATTCGGGATTTCACCTTCACAAATGCGGGGTGAACTACACTAATAGGGTGGAAGGTTGAAAATTCAAACATTTGAGTGATAAAAAAGCCGATTCGGATTCGAATCGGCTTTTTTATTGCCCTTTTTATTTTGATATATATTCGAAACGGGTACTCAAATTAGCTTCGGAAGAACCTCCGATAAAAACAGAGAAGTATCCTGGTTCTATTATTTTTTTCATATCAAGCCCTGAGTGCATAAGCATTTCGGGTGTTATATTGAACGTGAGTTTTTTGGTCTCTCCTGGTTGCAATTCAACTTTCTGAAACGACTTTAAAACCCTGTTTGGCTGCATCACTGTCGAAAATTCATCCTTTAAGTATAATTGTGCTACTTCCTTAGCAATAAAGTTACCTGTGTTTGAGAGGTCAATGCTAACTGTAATCGATTGATTAGGATACATTTTATCTTTACTCAGTGTGATATTTGAATAATTAAAAGTAGAATAACTCAGTCCAAAACCAAATGGATAAAGCGGTTTTGAGGAACTGAATAAGTAGCCTTTGCGATTGTTTATTTCTTTTTGACTGTAATGGAAAGGTATCTGACCTATGTTTCGAGGCACTGTTACCGGCAATTTCCCTGAGGGCGAAAATTCCCCATTTATTATTTTTGCTATTGCAAGATCACCCGATTCACCTAAATCCCAACAATCAAGTATTGCATCAGCCTTTTCGGCTATTTCAACTATAGAATTTGTTCTTCGATGTTTAAGCACCACAATTACGGGTTTGCCCAATGATTTTAGCTTTTGAAAGAGAGCCACTTGTTCTCCAACTAAATCTAGATTATCCCTATCGCCAAGCGCACTAGTGAAAAACGCTTCTTTAGCCGTATATTCATCACCACCAACAAACAGAACCGTTAAATCAGCCGTTGATGCAAGTTCAGCCATTTTATCTATAGCTTTTAAATTTTCTTTTTCTGAACTTAAATGTGGTATGCTATTTTGCTCGTTTGTAAGTTTAAAACCTTTTTCTCCTACAAATTCGCAGATTGATCCAAATACTTTTTTGAAATCCATGACGGTAGTTGTGTCTAAAAGCGGTCCTAACAAAGCTACTTTCTTGTATTTATTCTTATTTAAAGGCAGAATATAATTGTCGTTTTTCAGCAAGATAATCGACTCTAAGCAAGACGCAAGTGATAGATTTATTGCATCTATGGATCTTACAGATTTTTCTGTCTCAGCGACGTTTGTATAGGGATGGTCGAAAATTCCCATAAGGAATTTTGTGCGCAACACCCTCCGAACAGCTTTGTCAACTAAAGGCAATATCTCAGGGTTTGTTTTTACTATTTGGGGAATTAAAGCATAACAATCCTGACTATACAAATCGACATCAACTCCAGCCAAAAGACCCATAATTGCAGCTCTTTCTTTTGAGTCGGCAACCTTCATGAAATAAAAAAGCCGGGCTATATCGTTTGAATCGGAAACAACGAAACCCTTAAATCCCCAAGTGTTTCGTAATAGAACGGTTAATAAATCTGGATTGCCATGGGTTGCTATCCCATTTATATCGCCATGCGAAGGCATTACACCCATAACGTTGGCACGTTTCACTGCCGCTTCAAAGGGCGGCAATATCTCATCGTTGAATACCCTGGGCGATACTTCAATGGCTGCAAAATTTTTGCCGCCCATTATTTGGCCATATCCTGCAAAGTGTTTAACTACAGCTCCAATGTGTGTTGAACTTAATCCTTTTGAATCACCTTGTACACCTTTTATTGCATTTACCACCATTTCTGTAACCAAATGCGTGTCTTCGCCAAATGCTTCGCTCATACGTCCAAATCGAGGATCGCGTGTTAAATCTGCCTCTGGTGAATGGCAGAGGTGCATTCCTCGTAATCTGGCTTCACGTCCGATGACATCCCACACACCTTTAATCAAGTCTACATTCCATGTTGCTGCTTGCGATATTGGACGTAAAAATTCGGTACATCCTGCGGCATCTACACCGTTGTATGCTTCGGTTACAAATAAAGCCGGTATTCCCAATCTGTTATTCTTAATTATATATTGCTGTAATTGGTTGTTAAATAATGCTGCTTTGGCTGGTGATAGATGCTCTCCCGGATTTTTAATACCACATATACCCGAACTAAGCTGTTTAATTGCCTCTTTAGATAATGATAAGCTATCATTTGCTAACTCTATACCTACTTGTTCGGCATGTATTATGCGCAATTGCGACGTTTTTTCTTCTATTGTCATTCTTTTCAGCAGGTCTTCAACACGTAGCTCTACCGGCATCGATTTATCTTTATATTTTTGAGAAACCCCCGATTGTATACTAATAATTGAAAAAATGAAAAGTAATAAATGAAATCTATTCATATTTTATCTATTTAAATTAAAACAGTGCAAATCTACTTGATATTTGAAAAATATACGGTATTGGATTGTGTAAAATAAACCCCAATATCATGCATCTTTTAATAAAAAATGCACTATTGTACACTCTTTATTGCATTATT
>CAIWIS010000162.1 GCA_903912795.1 uncultured Bacteroidales bacterium | reverse complement strand
GAAAAAAACCCACAACAAGTAATTAGTAGGTTTGCCAGCGATATAGATGGTAATTTTGTAGGCGAATTAAAAACTCCCGGAAAATACGTTTTGCTAATTTCGAGCGTTGGGAAAAATATTGCTAAAAGAAATTTTACTATTGATGCTGCTGAAAAGCAAGTACAACTCGGAAAAATTGGTCTTACAGCTAGCAGTCAGGCGCTCAAAGACTTGAGTGTGGTAGCAACAAAACCTCTCATTAAAGTAGAAGCCGATAAAATAACTTACGATGCAGAGCAGGACCCTGAATCAAAATCATCCACTGTGCTCGATATGCTTCGCAAAGTGCCCATGGTAACTGTTGATGGACAGGATAATATCCAGCTAAATGGCTCTTCAAGCTTTAAATTCTTTTTGAATGGAAAGCCAACGAATATGTTTAGCGTTAATCCGGGCATGTTGCTGAAAAGCATGCCTTCGAATATGGTTAAAAACATAGAAGTAATAACGCAACCTGGCGCCAAATACGATGCCGAAGGAGTAGGCGGAATTATTAATATTGTAACTATTCAAAATACCGGAGCTAAAGGTTTTTCGGCAAGCGCCAATACACAAGCCTCTACTCGTGGGTCCATTGGTGGTGGTTTAAACCTAACTATTCAACAAGGTAAATTCGGGTTTTCGGGAAATTACAATTACAATATTTTCAAACAAATACCTGTTACCACTACTACCGAGCGAAACAATTATTTAGCCGGAGCACCCTACAATTTTAGTAAACAAGTAGCCACTGTTGATAATAAAACTCCAATGCAGTTTGGAAGTGGACAACTAACATACGAACTGGATACTATGAATTTGTTTACTTTCTCTTTTAATCGTCGTTTTGGTCGTCCGGAGAATGAAACCGAGGCAGTATCGGAAGATTTTGATGGTGTAAATAAAGTTTTTTCGTACACGCAAAATAGTATTCAAAAGCAAAGTTGGGGTTCAACCGATTTTGGTCTCGATTATCAACGTTCGTTTAAAACAAAAGGCGAATTACTTACTTTCTCCTATAAATTAAGCAACACTCCGAATAATAGTAGCTATGCTGCTTCGAATATGCTTGAAGTGGCTACTGTACCACAATTTGGACTTGCAAAAAATATATTGAGTACCAATATTGCTTCCACCAATGAACATACTTTTCAATTAGACTATTCAAAGCCCGTAGCCAAAGGTCATACGGTAGAAATGGGAACAAAATACATACGCAGATTGAATGCCAGTAATATTGATGAGCAATACGAATACTTTAATTTCACGATGCCTCCATTTACAAATACAATTTCAGCCGATAGTGTTAGCACTTTTAGCAATAATCAGGATATTTTGGGAGCTTATGCCAGTTATACAGGAAATATAAAAAAATGGAGTTTAAAAACGGGTTTGCGTTTCGAACAAACTTGGTTAAAAGCAGTTTTCAAAGATATTAATCGGAATTTTAACCTCGATTATCCTGCTTTGGTGCCATCTGCAATTATTACATACCGAATCACCGATATGAAATCGATGAAACTGGGATATAACAAACGCATTCAACGTCCAAGTATTGCATTTCTGAATCCTTATGTGGATAGACGTGACCCTAAATATATTTCTTATGGTAATCCGGAACTCGACCCTGAAAACAGCCACAACATAACACTTGGGTTTAGTAGTTTTGCTGCCAAATACAATTTAAATGCTGAATTAGCTTATACTTTTGTGAATAATGGCATAGAGCAATACTCATTTATTAAGCCTGGAGGCGTAACTCAAGAGATTACTTATGGCAATATTGGACAGAAAAATCAATTAGGAGTGAATGTTTTTGGAAGTTATAGAGGCATTAAATGGTTGAATTTGTATACCAATGCAAGTGTAAATTACGTAAATCTACAGAGTGAAGCAATTAATAGTTCGAACAAAGGTTTTACGGGACGTTTGTATTTAGGAGGAACAGTAACCATGCCTAAGGACTTTAAATTTAGTTTTGGTGGTGGCGGTAGTTTACCGCAAATTACGTTGCAAGGAGGACAATCTGCTTTCTATTTTAGCTATGGAGCTTTATCGAAGGAGTTCTTCAAAAAACGGCTGAATGTTTCATTAAGTGGTATTTATTTGCCTGTATCACATATTGTTATCACAACCAATGCTGTTGATAAAACTACAGGAGCTAAAACTTTCGACCAGAAAACAGACATACATTTAACTAAAAATACAGAGTTTAGAATGAATGTTTCGTATCGCATTGGTAATATGGGAGCGCAAGTTAAAAAGGTTAAGAAAACAATTAGCAACGACGACCAAAAAGAAAAAGAAAATAGCAGTATTGGTGATACACCCATGTAAATTGCCTAAAAATAGTGATTGTAATTTAAAGCGTTGTCCAGATTTAAAAATGGATAACGCTTTGTTTTTTTTATGTAATTGTATAAGCCACCAAAAATATCTGATAATGCACGTATCTATATTTAAAATCTGTCAATCAATTAATAAATTTTTATTATTTTTGTGCTTCGAATATGAAATAATGCTCCCGCTAGTGGAGGAAAACTTATAATACAAACAAGACAATGAAAAAACAGATTCTAATCCTTGCAATTGGACTATTCTTTCAAAACTATAACCAAGTTCTTTCTCAGCAAAAATTGAATGATCATCAGTTTTATTTTGACCTTTATGGTTTTAAACTTGGACAATTTCGTAAAGCAGCACAAAGTGAATTGGGCAAGCCGTTTGAAAAAGGAAAATTCGACGATGGTTATATTTATGAAGCTTTCATGCTTAAGCCTGACAGCTCTCTACATGTTATTTTTGAGTATTCAGCTGTTGATACAAGTTTAATTTGGAGTATACAAGTGTCAGGCGAGAATAATGCTGATTTAGGTTTTAGAAACTTAAAATTAGGGATAGACAAACAGCAAATTGAACAAATTTTAGGTAAAGCTTCGAATAAAGAAGATATTGGTGAGTTTGGAGAAAGGTGGGTATATGACAATACTAATTTCTCTGTTGAAGTAAATACAAAAGGACTACTTTCCAGTGTGAAAATTCTTGATTGCTCAAACGATTTGTTTCCAAAGCAAGACCTTAAGAAGCTTCCAACTCTTGAAAACATTCAAAAAATCTTTAACACTGGTTCAAACATTGAAATTGCTGATTTGCTTTGTGGGGATATTGAGGTTTATTATAAAAATGAAGTTTATTCGTTTCAAAAATCATTTTCTACAGAATCAAAAACTGACTTTTCTAAACTGTTTTCGATTATACGTAAGATATCAACTGACTTAAAATCAGTAGACAAAAAAAACGAAAAAGAGTATACGGAGAGTATGAGATTGATATTGGGGCAAGACCCAAAACATGTTATGAAGTTTGGGGTAAGACATGCAATAAAAGAAATTGTTTTTAAATATTACGGTGGTAGATATTTAATTTACGAG
>CAIWIS010000161.1 GCA_903912795.1 uncultured Bacteroidales bacterium | reverse complement strand
TAAACAATAAAATTTTTAATGCGCCTATGCACAAAACTACTACTTCTTCAAACAAAACTGATTTTAAAACCAAACAACAGATTTCTGAAACAAATGTAATGTTACCTTCAGAAGAAACTTTAAAAAAAATTCTACAGTTTGCAGCTACTTATAGAGCACAAACAATTGGTGGTGGTCAGTTTATCGAAATGAATTTAAACTAAAAAAAGAGGAAATGAATTATTCATTTCCTCTTTTTTTAGTTTTTTGCATCTTGCTTTAAGCAATTACAAAGTCCAATTGTTTTTTATCTAAATTTGCTTTCGCAACTTTTACAGTTATTTCATCTCCAAGTTGGTATCGTTTATGATATCTCCTTCCAACCAGACAATAATTTTTATCATCAAAAGTGTAATAATCATCGTCCAAATCACGTATAGGAATCATTCCTTCGCATTTATTAGCTATAAGCTCAACGTATACTCCCCATTCGGTAATTCCTGAAATTACGCCATCGAAAACCTGTCCTATGTAAGCCGACATAAATTCAACTTGCTTGTATTTGATAGAAGCTCGTTCGGCATTGGACGCAAGTTGCTCCATGTCAGAGCTATGTTGACACATTTCTTCAAATTCCTGTTGATTTACATTTTTGCCACCTGAATTATATTTCTCAAGTAAACGGTGCACCATCATATCGGGGTAGCGCCTAATTGGTGAAGTAAAATGGGTGTAAAAGTCAAATGCTAAACCGTAATGACCAATATTCTCGGTCGAATAAATAGCTTTAGCCATAGACCTAATGGCTAGTGTTTCTATTAAATTTTGCTCTTTTTTGCCCTGAACTTCATCCAATAAATGATTAATGGATGATGAAACAGCGGTATTTTTACCCGATATTTTTAAATTGTATCCAAAGCGCTTAATAAATTGTGAAAAATTTTGCAGTTTATCAGGATTTGGTAAATCGTGTATTCGATATA
Source organism: uncultured Bacteroidales bacterium (assembly GCA_903912795.1). Lineage (GTDB taxonomy): Bacteria > Bacteroidota > Bacteroidia > Bacteroidales > Paludibacteraceae > Paludibacter. Next base: position 730 of record CAIWIS010000161.1, on the reverse strand, counting down.
CAAAAGTTTTAGCTTTCAATCCTTTACCTGGTTTGCCTACATGCATTGCTGCGGTTTTGTTGGCCAATAACATAAATTCTTCAATCAGCTTGTTCGAGTCTTTTTGTTCTTTGAAAAACACGGAAGTTGGTTTCCCTTTTTCATCAATTTCGAAACGTACTTCAACTCTATCAAATGCAATGGCACCGGTTGCAAATCGTTTTTCACGAAGCATTTTGGCCATTTTATCTAATTGCAAAATCTCTGATTTATAATCACCTTCACCAGTTTCAATTACCGTTTGTGCTTCTTCGTACGTAAATCTGCGGTCGCTGCATATCACCGTTTTAGCAATTTCATATTTTTGAATTTCGGCATTTTCATTTATTTGGAAAATAACCGAATATGTCAATTTATCTTCATTCGGCCTAAGCGAACAAATCCCATTCGACAAATGCTCTGGGAGCATTGGAATGGTTCTGTCAACCAGATAAACGGATGTTGCCCGTTGCTGAGCCTCACGTTCAATAATGCTTCCTGGCCTTACGTAATGCGTTACATCGGCAATATGTACACCAACTTCCCAAAGTCCATTGCTTAACTTTCGGAGCGAAAGTGCGTCATCAAAATCTTTTGCATCGCGTGGGTCAATGGTAAAAGTAGTAACCCGCCGCATGTCTATACGTTTTGAAACTTCTTCGGGCGTTATGCCAGCATCCATTTTATTAGCTGCCGCTTCAACATCGGCTGG
>CAIWIS010000160.1 GCA_903912795.1 uncultured Bacteroidales bacterium | reverse complement strand
GTATTTACTTCATTATTAATAAATTGCTCATCAAATTTAATGAAATCGTACTGAGCTAATAAATGAACTAATACGCTCATATCATTTTTGTAACGAAAATCGGTAAATAGAAAATATCCTCCCGGTTTTAGAATTCGATAGACTTCGTTTAAAAAAGCTTCCATTTTAGGATAACGGTGCGACGATTCTACATTGAAAACAATATCTTTACTTTCGTTGTCGAACCGTAGACATTGGGCATCGCCCTGCTCAAAATTTAAATTGTTGAGTTGATAATGCGAATTTCCAAATTTTACTGCTTTCGAATTCAAATCAACGCCAATGGCCGATTTTGGTTCAAACATTTTACTGATATAAGCAATTCCACCTCCACGTCCACAGCCAATTTCTACAATGTTTTTTTCGTTCACTTGCACCATTTTTGCTAATCGGTGATAAAGCTGAATGGAATATCTGTTTACTTCGTCAATGGCATGAAGCTCAATAGTTTCGGTTGTATCATGGTATCCATAATTCATAAATATAACCTCATTTTTTTTGTCAACCGTGCTTATATACCAATATAATACCTTGTAAATCAGTTTTGTAAATATCATTTTTATTTTATTTGTGTTTCTGTAGCAATGACAAAGATAACCATGTTTTACAGTTATTCTTAACTATTGATTAAAATTATTGAAACAAAACAATTGTAAAATGAACATTAGCAGTAATTACATGTTATAACATATAAATTATTTATCGAAAAAATGAAAACTATATTACATAAATCCGCTACGCGTGGAAATGCCGACCACGGTTGGCTCAAAACGAATCACACGTTTAGTTTTGCCAATTACTACAATCCTGAGCGTATGCATTTTGGCATGCTAAGGGTACTCAACGACGACTGGATTGACTCAGGAAAAGGTTTTGGAATGCATCCACACGATAATATGGAAATTATCACCATTCCGCTTAGTGGCACTGTAGAGCATAAGGACAGTATGGGAAACAGTGGAACCATCTCAGCTGGCGAAGTACAAGTAATGAGCGCCGGAACTGGAATTTACCACAGTGAATTTAATGCCGAAAAAAACCTATCTTTGTCGTTGTTACAAATTTGGGTTTTTCCGGACACTAAAAATGTAATACCACGCTACGAACAAATATCCATTACGGAGCTCGAAAAAGAAAATGAATTGTATCAAATACTTTCGCCTTCGGCTACCGATCAGGGGGTTTGGATACATCAACAAGCTTGGTTTTCGCTCGGTAATTTCACAACGGAGTGGGAGGGAAGCTATCAACTTCACCGACCTGAATCGGGCGTGTATGTATTTGTAATTGAAGGCGATGCAGTAATTGCTGGCAACAAACTAAACAAAAGAGATGGAATAGGTATTTCGGAAGTTTCGGAAATTGAAATAAAAACTTTCGTTGGTACAAAATTGTTAGTTATGGAAGTACCGGTGTAATTTTATCGACAACAGTCGACAGAAAAGAGAAATGGTGATATGAAAATTCTTGTTACGGGTGCAAATGGATTATTGGGTCATCATGTGGTAATGCAACTATTGGCATTGCAACACGATGTAAACATTGTTGTGCGAAGCAGGCAGCGTATTTATTTTGATATTTCGAAAGTAACAGTTGTAGATGGTAATTTTACGAACGAGGAAACACTGCGATCGGCAGCTCAAAACTGCGATGCTATTATACATATTGCAGCTGTAACAGCCACAAATCTATTGCATTACAGGGATTATGAGCAGGTAAATGTAAAAGCAACAGCATTAATTATTGCCATAGCTAATGAGTTGAATATCAAAAATATAGTTTTTGTAAGTTCTGCGAATACTATAGGATATGGAACTATTCACCACCTTTCGGATGAGCGTGCAGGTATCGAATTTCCATTTTCGCAGTCATTTTATGCACAAAGCAAATTAGCTGCTGAAAAATTAATTGTAAATGCAGCTAAAGACACTGATAATCATTATATTATAATCAATCCAAGTTTTATGATTGGTGCTTATGATGTAAAACCAAGTTCCGGAAAATTAATTTTGATGGGCTTTCGTAAAAAGTGGATGTTTGTGCCCAATGGAGGTAAAAATTTTGTGGCTGCGTCGGATGTTGCTTCTGCCGTTTGCAATGC
>CAIWIS010000159.1 GCA_903912795.1 uncultured Bacteroidales bacterium | reverse complement strand
TCATTATCCTATTTCGATCAGGATGGTGTGGTTACTAAGTCGAATTTCAATAGAATTCAGGGAAGACTTGGCTTAACACTGCAACATAAAAAACTGACTATCAACCTCAATAATAATTATACCACAACTTCGCAAATTGGTTCATCTCCTTCGCAGACAAACTACAGCGGAATGATTAACCTGTTTTACTCCGTTTGGGGTTACAGACCTGTAACACAACCAAGTGTGGATATCAATTCGTTGGTAGATTATTCAACCGACCCGGGAGTTGACATGACAAACGATTACCGTTTTAACCCGATTTTGTCGCTGAATAATGAGTATAACAAGCGAATGAGCACTACCAATACTTATAACGGATATGCGGAATATTTGATAATGAAGGGAATGAAGTTGCGTGTATCGGGAGGTTATACTGTTCAGAGCAATCGCAACGAAACATTTAATAATTCGAAAACACGCTACGGCTCACCTATTTCCACCGATCATGTAAATGCATCTTTACTTACTTCGGAACGAAAAACATGGTTGAATGAAAACACATTATCATATCAGACAACAATCAACAAAGTACATTCGTTGAGTACATTGGCAGGTATTACATTTCAAGAATCTGACTTTAACAGCTATAGCCTGAAAGCCATTAATATTCCCAACGAATCGCTTGGAATGGCAGGATTGTCGCAAGGAACGCCAAGTCAGAACACTTCGCTTATAACAAGCTGGAGCATGGTTTCTTATCTGGCGCGTGCCAATTACAACTACAAATCGAAGTATTATCTCACAGCTTCGTTTCGTGTCGATGGTTCTTCGAAATTCGGACCAGAAAACAGTTTCGGTTATTTCCCTTCGGGTTCGGCAGCCTGGAACTTCACACAGGAATCGTTTATGCGTCCGTTCCGCCGCGTTTTGCAAAGCGGGAAATTACGTCTGAGTTGGGGTCAAATTGGTAATAACCGTGTTGGCGAATACGATACTTTTGCACAATTAATGATTTTGCAGGCGGCATCCGGAAATTATGCTACCATCAATGGTATCGGACATGGTGTTTATCCTTTCAACAATGTGGTTTCGACAGTTGGTGCAGTTCCTACAACATTGGGCAACAGAACACTTCGCTGGGAAACAACAACTCAGACAAATGCCGGTCTGGATATGACTTTATTGAAAGATAAAATTACAGTAAATGTAGATTGGTACAGCAAAATAACTTCCGACTTGTTGCTGCAAGCAACGCTTCCACTCTCGTCGGGATATGCTACTGCCATGAAAAATATTGGAAAAGTACAAAACAATGGTCTTGAGTTAACAATCAGCACAACAAACATTAAAACTAAAAACTTTAAATGGACATCGAATTTCAATATTTCCTTTAATCGAAATAAAGTATTAGAACTTGCCGAAAATCAAGAAACTCTGATGTCTAATGGTTATTTCGATCAGGGTTATACGTCTTCGAATTATATTGCTAAAATAGGAATGCCTGTAGGAATGATGTATGGCTACAAATACCTTGGAACGTACAAAACAACCGATTTTAATTCCATTGGCGGTGTTTATTCCCTGAAATCGGGCATTGCACGCTATGTTTCGGAAAACAACACACAACCCGGTATGCCACGCTATGCCGACCTCAACAACGATGGTGTGGTTGATGCAAACGACCAAACCATTATCGGTCGCGGTGACGCAATTCATATTGGTGGTTTTACCAACAATTTCGATTATGCCGGCTTCGACCTTTCCGTATTTTTTCAGTGGTCGTATGGCAACGATATTATGAATGCGAATCGCTTGTTTTTTGATAATGGAATGAAGCGAAAAGATTTGAATATGTACGCTTCATACTCCGATAGGTGGACTGTGGATAATCAGGACAGCGATATTCCGCGTGTTAGTTCATCTTCGTCAAACAACCTGTTCTCTACGCGCATTATCGAAGATGGTTCGTACCTGCGCCTCAAAACAGTTTCGCTGGGTTATACACTTAACCAAAAGGTAATTAAAAAGCTGCGAATTTCGAAAGCCAGATGTTATGTGTCGGCTCAAAATCTATACACTTTTTCAAAATACTCGGGTTACGACCCTGAAGTTTCTATCCGCAATTCGGCACTGACTCCAGGTTTGGACTTTTCGGCCTATCCGCGTGCTGCAACAGT
>CAIWIS010000158.1 GCA_903912795.1 uncultured Bacteroidales bacterium | reverse complement strand
GGAAATTCTGGAATATGCTGATTTGGTAACTGAAATGACCGAAATAAAGCATTATTACAAACAAGGCGTTCAGGCAAGAGTTGGTATTGAAAAATAGTTATCTGCAGATTCTTTAATTATGCATTTTGAATTATGAATTATAAATTATCTCCCCTCATGTTTGTTGGCACTGGAAGCGATGTTGGCAAAAGTGTGATTGCAGCTGCCTTTTGTCGGATACTGAAACAGGATGGATATACGCCTGCTCCATTCAAAGCGCAAAACATGGCATTGAATTCCTTTGCTACACCCGAGGGGTTTGAAATAGGACGTGCTCAAGCTGTACAAGCCGAAGCAGCAGGCATTCCTTGCCATACCGACATGAATCCACTGTTGCTAAAACCATCGGCCGATACCATTTGTCAGGTAGTTTTGAACGGAAAATCCATTGGCAACCAACATGCTATCGACTATTTTACTTCCAATAACAAAGAAGTGCTACGCAAGGAAGTATGTAGTGCTTTTGATAGACTAAATGCCAGATATAATCCAATTGTACTGGAGGGTGCTGGCAGTATTAGCGAAATTAACCTACGCCAAGTGGATTTGGTAAATATGTCGATGGCAGCTCATGCCCAAGCAGCGGTAATTTTAGTTGCCGACATTGATCGCGGTGGTGTTTTTGCATCCGTTTATGGTTCTATTTTGCTACTAACAGAAGAAGAGCGCAAGCTAGTGAAAGGCATTCTGATAAATAAGTTTAGAGGCGATTTGCGACTGTTCGAGTCGGGTGTAAAAATGCTTGAAGATTTGTGCGGAATACCGGTAATTGGTGTTGTGCCCTATTTTAGAGATATACATATTGAGGAAGAAGACTCGGTAATGCTGCATACAAAAAACCGTACAGCAAAGGTAGGGAAGGTCAATATTGCGGTGGTATTGTTGCAACACATGTCCAATTTTACCGACTTTAACCCATTGGAGCACGACGAGCGTATACATCTTTTTTATACCAACGAAGCAAACGATTTAACTTTGGCCGACATAGTGATAGTGCCCGGAACTAAAAATACGCTGGCCGATTTGCAAATGCTACGTAAAACAGGTATGGCACAAGCCATAATTCAACATCAAACAGCAGGTAAAACGGTATTGGGCATTTGTGGCGGCTATCAGATGCTTGGTAACGATTTGCATGACCCTGAGTGCATTGAAAGCGAGTTAAAACATTTACCAGGACTTAACCTACTGCCCATATCTACCACATTGGAAGGCGATAAAATTACACGCCAAGTGCAGTTTTGCTTTTTGGGGAGCAAGAAAAAATTTGTGGGCTACGAAATTCATAACGGGCGAACAGACATACTTGCAAAAGTGGAAATGCTTAATGAACTCGAAAATGGTCAAAAAGATGGATGCTTTGTTGGTAACTGCTACGGCACTTATATACATGGCATTTTGGATAATACCGATTTTGTGGACTTTTTGCTAAAACCATATATTGCTAAAACTGAAAATAGGCAAGCATTTGATTATTTCAAATTCAAAGAAGAACAATTTGATAAACTGGCCGACCATGTACGTGCACACGTAAATATGGATTTGCTGTACAAAATGATAAAGCCTCAAACCATAAATGAGCATTAAAAGATGATTAAAGGACACGGCGACGATTATCAAGGAGAGCTAGAAGCCAATTTTAGTTCCAATGTGTGGTATGGGGCAGAAAATACAGCCTTAAACCAACATCTTTGCGTAGCAATACATAAAATTAAACGGTATCCCGAAGCTGATGCAGCATCGCTAAAACTAGCTTTGTCCGAAAAAAATAAAATTTACAGTTCGCAGATAATTGTCTGCAATGGCTCTACCGAAGGATTTTATCTGATTGCACAGGCTTATGCCGGATGCAAATCGATGATAGTTACACCTACATTTTCGGAATATGCAGATGCTTGCAAAATGCATTTGCATAAAGTAAGCATGACCAATCGGTCAGCGCTCGACCAAGAAATTAGTATCTATCAGCCCGATTTGATATGGATTTGCAACCCTAACAATCCTGATGGTTATTGCTTTAGCTCATCATTCCTTCAGAATTTAATAGCAAAACATCCGTATAGTGTTTTTATTATTGATCAAGCATATGCCGATTTCACATTCGAAGCAACTTTGTTGGCAAACAAAGTTAACAATTCTGCAAATCTAATTCTAATTCAATCGCTTACAAAACGTCATGCTATACCAGGATTGCGATTAGGCTATATGATGGCTTCCGAAAAATTAATTTTAAAACTAAAGCAATTCCTTATTCCTTGGAGCGTAAATACATTGGCAATTGAAGCAGGAAAATTTATTCTAGAGTCCAAATATTTAGAATTTAGTTTAACTAAATGGCTCGACGAAAGCAAATTATTGCAGTTGGAAATAAACAACATTGGCAGCTTTGAGCTCATAGAATCACAAACTCCCTATTTTTTGCTAAAGCTTAAAAAGGGCACTGCTAAAGAACTTAAAGCCTATTTGTTGGAACATAAAATATTAATCAGGGATGCCACAAATTTTGAAGGACTGCAAGGCGAGTATATACGAGTATGTACACAAACCAGCAAGCAAAACGATTTACTAACCTCTAAATTGAAAGAATGGACGCAAATTTAGTTGCTATAGTTGCTGTGTCATTGGGGTTCATTTTTGACCAATTGATAGGCGACCCACACCGATTGCCACATCCCATTGTGGGTTTTGGTAAATTAATTTCGTGGGGCGAAATGTGGTTGAACAAGGGCAAATTTAGATTCGTAAAAGGTGCGTTATTATCGTTAATATTGGTCCTATTAGTTTTCTGGGCTGCATTCTCAATAAGCAATATGTTAGGGCATTACAACCAATTGTTAGAACTTTTATTCATTGCTGCAATTGTATTTTACAGCTTATCGGCACGCACATTGCGCACTGAGGTAAAAATGGTATTTGAGCAAGTAGAGTTATCGGTAGAAAACGGTCGTAAGCAGGTAGCGCGTATTGTTGGGCGCGACACTACGCAACTCAACAAACATCAAATACAGCTTGCAGCCCTCGAAACCCTAGCCGAAAACCTGAGCGATGGTGTGATAGCGCCACTTTTTTGGTTTGCAATTTTGGGTGCGCCAGGCATGTTGGCGTATAAAATGATAAACACCTTGGATTCGATGATTGGCTATAAATCGGAGCGATATCTATATTTTGGACGTTTTGCAGCTCGCATGGACGATGTGGTCAACTTTATTCCCGCAAGACTTACCTCGTTAATTATACTGCTGGTTTCTAACTCATTATCAAAATTTAGTTTTGTAATAAGAAATGCCAAAAATCACACCAGTCCTAATTCTGGCTACCCCGAAGCTGCATTGGCAGGTATTTTAAATTGTAGGTTTGGTGGACCAAACTCTTATTTTGGAAAAACAGTTGACAAACCTTTTATTGGAACTACCGATCGGGAATTTGGAAAAGCAGACTTAAATAAAGCAATCACAACAAATCATTTAAGTGAGTTTTGTATGCTCACATTTGTTATTATCTATTTGTATATTTTCTATTAAAACACTTATAATTAGTTTATTATGATCAAAAAAATCACATTCTTTGTAATTTACTTTGCATTGTTTGCTTGCCAAACAAATAAGAAAAAAGAATCTGAAAATGATGCTACCGCAACAGCAAAAACTGAAATTAAATATGCAAAAGGCTTTAGTATTCGTCATTTCGAAAACTATACGCTTATTGTAGTTCGCAATCCGTGGGATACTACCCAAACCATGGAAAAATATGTGTTGGTAGATAGAAACAAGGCTGTTCCAACAAATTTGCCCGCTGGAAATGTAGTAAAAGTACCTGTACAAAGAGTAGCCACTTGTTCTTCGGTTTTTGCTGGAGAATAT
>CAIWIS010000157.1 GCA_903912795.1 uncultured Bacteroidales bacterium | reverse complement strand
TTACAGTTTCCATTTTACTGGTATAGTGTGCCCGGAGTTTTAAAAACTTGGATGGATGAAGTGTTTGAATATGGATTTGCCTATGGAAAAACGGGCGATAAAATGAAAGGCAAAAATCTGCTTTTGTCGTTCAGTACTGGTGGTCCACAGGAGGCTTATGCGCATGGAGCACGCAATAATTTTGAAATTAATGAATTGCTTTATCCCATTAAACAAACATCAAATTTGATGGGCACAGTATGGATTGAGCCACTTGTGAGTTTTGGTATGGCCAATATACCTGGTATTGAAACGGATAAAAGCAGTACTATGCAAAAAGCAACAGATCATGCCAAAAAATTATATGAACTAATTTTAAATTTATAAACTTATGAAACGAATTATTCTTTCAATCACATGTTTGGTTTTTGCAATGTTAATTCATGCTCAGGATATTACAGGTGCGTGGAATGGAAAGCTTTCTGTTCAGGGAATGAAACTGCGCATTGTATTTCATGTTTCAAAAACGGATGCCGGTTATTCAGCAACAATGGATAGCCCCGATCAGGGAGCTAAAGGTATTCCTATGACGGCTGCTTCGTTCGAAAACAATGTGTTGAAATTAGCGCATAGTGCAGCCCGGATTACCTACACAGGTACTTTTGATGGAAAAGCCGAAATAAAAGGCGAATTTGAACAAGCAGGTATGAAATTCCTGATGGACTTGAGTCGAAATGAAGTTGTTGCTGAAAAAACTAAACGTCCACAAGAGCCAGTAAAGCCTTTTCCATACAATTCGGAAGAGGTGTCATTCAAAAACATGAAAGACAGTTTAACTCTTTCGGGAACATTTACGTACCCCAACGGAAATGGAAAGTATCCTGTTGTGGTATTAGTTTCGGGGAGTGGACCACAAAATCGCGATGAGGAACTCATGGGGCACAAGCCCTTTCTGGTATTGTCCGATTTTCTAACTCGCAATGGTATAGCTGTTTTGCGTTACGACGATAGAGGCTGTTTTGCTTCAACCGGAGATTTTAAAACCGCACTAACACAGGACTTTGCAAAAGATGCATCGGCTGCAGTGGATTATCTGAAAACACGTAACGAGATTAATCCTCAGAAAATCGGGCTTATTGGTCATAGCGAAGGTGGAATGATTGCACCAATGGTAGCTGCAGGTCGTAATGACTTGAATTTTATAGTTTTAATGGCTGGCCCCGGCATTCCGGGCGATAAAATACTGATGCTTCAATCGGAGTTGATTAGCCGTGCAAATGGCACCAAAGAGGCTGATATAGCAGAAGCAAAAGAAATAAATGCTTCGATTTACAATGCAATTTTTAAAATTCAAAACACAGACAGCTTGCAAAAGGAAATTAAAAAAATTATGTTCGACAAAGTGGCTAAAAAGCCCGAATATAAAGAAAATACAGAAGCAATGATAAAAGGTCAAGTTGATCAGATTACTACACCATGGATGCTTAACTTCATCAAATACAATCCGGCTCCAACATTGCAAAAAGTGAAATGTGGTGTTTTAGCACTTAATGGAAGTCTTGATTTGCAAGTGCCAGCCGATGTAAATTTAAAAGCCATAGAAGCAGCTTTGAAAATTGGTGGGAATAAGCAGTTTGAAACTAAAAAAATGGAAGGTTTAAATCATCTTTTTCAGGAATGTAAAACAGGTTCGCCCAGCGAGTATGCTGCTATTGATCAAACACTTTCACCAGCTTTCCTCAATGAAATTCTTCGTTGGATAAAAACCAGATAAGTTGTATACAAAATCTAATGATATATTTTGAATATGACCCTCAAACCCCCTACTGGGGGCTTTAAGACACATTCTCTAATTGTTGAATTAACTATAGGAGTCTCATAAATGAACTCTTATGCCCCCAGTAGGGGGTTTGGGGGTCGATAATGCAAATTTATAAATCAAATCTTATATTAATGCAAATTACTTGGTTGAATGATTTGAGTACAACTAAAAATGGCTGTAAGAAAAAATCTTACAGCCATTTTATACGTGTTTTTTTTTGGGAATTATTCCTGATTCAATGTAACGCGTTTGAAAGCAGTACATGTAAAATGTTTTTTTGCAAGCAGTTCTTTTACTGTTATTTTTCCAGCATCTTCGCCGCCACCTTCGTACTTTTGTTCCAAAAGAGTAAATTCTTTGAAGAATTTTGCCATACGTCCAGCTGCAATACTGTTTACTTTTTGTTCAGGTAAAGTTGCTGTTTTTTCTGCTGTGACAGTTTCCTTTATTTCGCGTGCTTGAGCAGCTACTTCAGCGGTAATCCAACCTTTTGACATATTTGATTCAATATGGGCTTCGCTATCAACGTGAGCGGGGTTGATACCAGCTTTTTTCAATGCAACTTCAACTTCCTTTGCAACAAGTTCAGTTTTTGTTTTTTCTATAGCCACTGCAAGCTCATTATCTTTTACTTTTTGAGGTATTGCTGATTCATCAATAGCCACAGGCGACATTGCCGCAATGTGCATGGCTACACCACGTATCGTTTCGTATTCAGCGTTTACTTCAGCAAACGCAACGATAGTAGCTAATTTGTTGCCTGGGTGTATATATGTTGTAGTAGTGCCACCCTGAACACATTCATAAAAATCAAGTTCCATTTTTTCGCCTGTTACCCCTGAACGGTCAGTAACTAATTCGGCAATTGTGCGTTCGCCAATTTTCAAAGCCTTTACTTCGTCCAGCGAATTGCATTTTGCAGCTATTGCAGCATCTAAGATTGATTGAGTTAAAGCAACAAAATCAGCATTTTTAGCTACGAAGTCAGTTTCACATTTTAATGCAATAATTGCAGCAAAACCATCTACCGATGCGCCAATAACACATCCTTCAGAAGCTTCACGATCGCTACGTTTAGCGGCAACTGCTTGTCCTTTTTTACGAATTATTTCTATTGCTTTTTCGATTTCACCATCTGCTTCTGTCAAAGCATTTTTGCAATCCATCATACCGGCTCCGGTCATGGTACGCAATTTCGAAATTTCTGCCATTGTTACAGCCATAATATTATAAATTTTGGCCCCCTAAATCCCCCTTTAGGGGACTTATAAGAGCATAGTTGTTTTTATTCAGTTATATCTTTTTTTTATAAAAATGAGTTACAAGTATTATATTAACCAGCAACTCATTTTATTTAGTAATACCAAAAGTCCCCTGAAGGGGGATTTAGGGGGCAGTTAATTATTCTTCTTCTTTTATGAATTTCTTAACCACATTTGCATTCAATGCCTCGTCTTCCTCTTTTTGAGTACGTGGACGTTTGGTTATGCGTGATTTTTTATCTTTAGCAACTGGTACTTCAGAAACTTCAGTATCTACTTTTTCGATTTTACGTTCCTCAAGCCCTTCAATCATTGCTTCGATTACAGCTCCAAGAATTACGTCAACCGATTTTGTAGCGTCGTCGTTTGCTGGAATTACAAAGTCAATTCCATTTGGATTTGAATTTGTATCAACAATACCAAATACAGGTATACCTAAACGTTGAGCCTCTTTAACCGCAATGTGTTCTTTCATTACGTCAACAATAAATAAAGCCGATGGTAAACGAGTTAAATCAGCAATTGAACCTAAGTTCTTTTCTAATTTTTCGCGTTGACGAGCAATTTGAAGTTTTTCGCGTTTTGAAATATTGTCATAAGTACCATCAGTAGTCATTTTGTCGATGGTAGTCATTTTTTTAACTGCTTTACGGATAGTAGGGAAGTTGGTTAACATACCACCAGCCCAACGCTCAGTAATATAAGGCATTGCTACTTGTTTTGCGCGTTCAGCAACAACATCTTTAGCTTGTTTTTTTGTTGCAACAAAAAGTACTTTACGTCCTGATTTTGCAATTTGTTTCAAAGCTGCAGCAGCTTCATCAATTTTTACGACTGTTTTGTGTAAGTCGATAATGTGGATGTCGTTACGCTCCATAAAAATATAAGGAGCCATAGCAGGATTCCATTTGCGTTTTAAGTGACCAAAGTGGCAACCTGCTTCTAATAGTTGTTCAAAATTTGTTCTTGACATTTTTTGTTTTTTAAAAATTTGTTTACTTTCTTCTTTTTGTCGAAATCAATTTGCGGGTAGCCATCCAGTGTCTATGAGTCCCGTAAATTTAGATACTAAACTAATGTGATAATTTGGTGATATGATGATGTGGTGATTAAAAATCATCGCACTAACACATTCACTCATCCACACATCATTAACGTTTCGAGAATTGGAATCTCTTGCGAGCTTTTGGTTGTCCCGGTTTTTTACGTTCTACTTCGCGTGGGTCACGAGTCATGAAACCTTCCGATTTCAATGCTGGTTTGTCTTCGGCATTAATTTTAACCAATGCGCGAGCAATAGCTAAACGTAAAGCTTCTGATTGTCCTTTGAAACCACCGCCATCAAGATTTACTTTGATGTCATATTTTTCAGCCACACCTAATTTGTTCAATGGTTGTTTAACAACGTATTGCAAAAGCGGTGATGGGAAATAAATGGCAAGATCACGTTTGTTGATTGTGATTTGTCCGCTTCCTTCGCTTACGAAAACACGAGCAATAGCTGCTTTTCTTCTTCCTAAGGCATTTATAACTTCCATATTGATTATTTGAGTGTGTTTAAATCGAGTTGTTTTGGTTGTTGAGCTTGTTTGTCATGTTCTCCACCTTCGAAAACATATAAATTTCCAAGAAGTTTAGCTCCAAGTTTGTTTTTTGGTAACATACCTTTTACAACTTTCTTGATTAATTTTTCGGCGCTTTTTTCCATTAATTTCTCTGGAGTCATCTCACGTTGACCGCCTGGATAACCTGTATGGCGCAGATAAATTCTGTCGGTCCATTTGTTTCCTGTAAGCTGAACTTTATCAGCATTCACGATAATAACATTGTCGCCGCAATCAACATGCGGTGTAAAACTTGGTTTGTATTTTCCGCGCAAAAGTTTTGCAACTTTCGTGCCCATACGTCCCAATACCAAATCGGTAGCATCCACTACTACCCATTCTTTCTGCACGGTTGCTTTGTTGGCAGAAATGGTCTTATAACTTAACGTATCCACTTTGTAAAAATGTTTTTTAATTAATTAATTGCTGTTTTTTAAGGTAGTCTATACTGTTTTTGAAAGAGGCTAATCGGCACAAAAACAATGTGTTATAACAATAAAAAACAAACTATTACACTGTGATAATAAACGGACTGCAAAGATAGTGTTTTATGTTGGATTACCAAATAGTTAGCTTAAAATATTTAAAGCTATTATTCGACTCTTTTTTTTTGCCATTTTTTAGTCAATTTGCTGTAATAAAAAAGAGACTCACCTATTGGTAAATCTCTCTTCGTGTTTTTTGTGATCCAGCTGGGGCTCGAACCCAGGACCCCATCCTTAAAAGGGATGTGCTCTACCTGCTGAGCTACTAAATCATCAACATTATTTTGCTTGTCAGAACTAAGTGATTCAGCTGGGGCTCGAACCCAGGACCCCATCCTTAAAAGGGATGTGCTCTACCTGCTGAGCTACTAAATCGATTCTTAAAAAGCGACTGCAAAGATACAGCATTTTTTGAAAATAGCAAATACCTTTTGTTAGATTTTGTTTTTATTTTGAAATATAAAATTTAAATACTTGATAACATGTACTATATGTGTTTTTTAAGTCAAATATTTGATGTACATATTCCACTTCTTACTCATTTTTTGTATCAATATATGTATTGTTATAGACGTTTTTTTAATGCTTTTTGAAACTGATTTATGCTTTTTCTAATTAAAACGCTTGCTCAAATTGATTATTTATTATCATTCTAAAAAAAACAAATTCATAGTATAAGTAATAGGAAATAAATAATGTCGCAATTGTAAAAAATAATAATTTCACAAATCAATTGTAACTTCAAGTCCCCTTTAGGGGATATAGGGGCAGTTATAACATTAATTTTTTCCGCCCCAAGCCCCTAAAGGGGATGTAGAGTTACTTTCGTCTTTAAAAAAATGGTATATTATATTTGAACATTTACTTATTTCAAAAATCAAATCAATATATTATTTATTTCAATCAAATAATTGTACATTTGCATCAAATAAATGCATTATTATAAATCAACAAATAATGTTTACTTTAAAGCAACCTTTGCTATAAACTTACAAATTTAAAATTACCACTTTGAGCAATTTGATGTATATCTTTTGGACTTTGTTATTTTCTGCCTTTTTTTCGGGTATGGAAATAGCCTTTATTACGTCCAATAAACTGCGTTTTGAATTGGATAAAAAGCAAAAGAATTTATCAACAAGTATACTTGCTATTTTCTTTAAAAACCCACAACAGTTTATTGCTACTATGTTAGTTGGCAATAATATAGCATTGGTTATTTATGGATTGTTAATGGCTCAATTGCTTACTCCGCTTTTCTTGTGGGCCAATAATCAGTTAATTATTACATTGTTTCAAACTATTATTGCTACAACCATAGTACTCTTTACAGGTGAATTTTTACCCAAAACAATTTTCAGAATTAATCCTAACTTCTGGATGCATGCTTTTTCGGGCGTTTTATTTTTCTTTTATATAATATTGTATCCTATATCAAAATTCAGTTCATGGATTTCGTTTACGATGTTAAAATTGCTTGGTGTATCGGTTGAAAAAGGGCTTGAAGAAAATGTTTTTTCACGTATTGATTTAAACTATTTATTGCAGGATAGTATCGAGTTTTCGGCCAATGTGAATGACATGGAGAATGATGTTAAAATTTTTCAGAATGCCCTCGATTTTTCAAAAGTAAAACTGCGCGATTGTTGTGTGCCACGTACCGAAATTATTGCTTTGGATTATACTGTAAGTGCTCAAATTTTAAAACAAACCTTTATCGAAACTGGCTTTTCGAAAATTCCTATATATAAATCGGACATTGATAATATTGTAGGATATATTCATTCGTCCGAAATGTTTGAGCACCAATTAGATTGGAAAAAATATATTAACCAAATTCCCATTGTGCCTGAGAATATGGCTGCTCAAAAGCTAATGAAACTGTTTATGTTACAGAAAAAAAGTATGGCTGTTGTGGTGGATGAGTTTGGAGGTACGGCTGGAATTGTAACCTTGGAGGATATTGTAGAAGAGATTTTTGGTGAAATTGAAGATGAACACGACTTGCGCGATTTTGTAGCTGAGAAAATAGGTGAAAATGAGTATTTATTATCGGGTAGGATAGAGGTCAAGCAAGTGAATCTGAAATTTAACCTTGATATTCCCGAATCAGATGAATACGAAACAATAGCTGGATTTATTTTACATTATCATCAAAATTTTCCAAAACTGAACGAGCAAATTAAAGTAATGGGTTTTAATTGTCGATGCGTGAAGGTAAATAATAATCGGGTCGAAATGGTAAAAGTTTCAAAATAATTTTAATTTCCACTTATTCAACAGTTTTTTTTTGTATATTCGTGCCCTCAAATAAAAAGGTATTTAATTTTAACAATATATATATTATTTAAAAATGGCAATTTTAGGAAAAATAAGAAGCAAAGGAGTTTTACTCATGCTTGTAGTAGGTTTTGCATTGTTTGCATTTATTATTGGAGATGCTTTAACACAAGGATCAAGTTATTTCAATAAATCGCGCGAAACAGTGGCTGAGATTGATGGCGACGAAATCAATATTAAAGATTTTCAGGCATCTATCGACCAAATGGTTGAAGTTTATAAAATTGAAACTGGTCAAACTGAGTTAAACGAAGATATTAACTCGCAACTTCGTACTTCGGTTTGGGAAAGTTTGGTAAACGAAAAACTGTTGTATGCTGAAGCTGAAAAATTAGGATTAGCAGTTAGCAAGGATGAATTGTCAGATCGTTTGATTGGTAATAACATACACCCACTTATTGCGCAACGTCGTGCTTTTGCTGGCGAAAACGGACAGTTTAGCAAACCTGCTCTTATTCAATTTTTAAATAGTTTAGATGTAACTCCTGAAAACGAAGAAATGCGTGTTCAAATGGAACAAGCTAAATCCTATTGGAAATTTTGGGAGAAAAATGTAAAAATGACTATTTTGCAAGAAAAATACAATGCATTAATTGCTAAAACTGTAACAGCTAATACATTGGATGCAAAATCGGAATACGAAGCTTCCAAGAAGAGTGTAGATGTAAACTATGTAGTTCAGCCTTATTTTACAATATCCGATTCAACTATTGAGGTTTCGAAAAGTGAAATAAAAGATCGGTTTAATAAAATGAAAAAACAATTTAAACAAGAAGCTAGTCGCTCAGTAAATTATGTTGTTTTTACAGTTAAACCTTCGGCCGAAGATTTTAAAAAAGCTGAAACTACCATGAATAGTTTGGCTGGTGAGTTCAGAACTACTGCTGATATTGTAAGTTTAGTAAACTCAAATTCTGAAATTCGTTACGATGGAAAACCATATTCGGAAACTACCGTACCTGCTAGCCTGAAAGATTTCGCATTTGGAAACATTGCAGGAGCAGTGGTTGGACCAGTATTTAACAACAATAGTTATACCATGGCCAAAGTAATGGAAACTGGTATAATGCAATCGGACTCTGCCAAACTACGTCATATTTATCTAGCCAAAGCTGACGAAGCTAAAGCGGATAGTATTTTAAAAGTAATTGGTGCAGGTGGAGATTTTGCAGCCTTGGCTGTTCAATATTCAGCAGTAAAACAAACAGCAGCTAATGGTGGCGAAATAGGTTGGATTATGCCTGATGTGAAAGGGTTGGACAAAGAAATTATTACTAAATCGTTTGCAAGTGCTGTAAATGGAATTTTTACAATCAAAAATGATCAAGGAACTCAAATTTTTCAGGTAACCGAAAAAACTGCTCCTCGTAGAAAGGTGAAATTAGCTATTTTAGAGATTAAAGTGGCTACAAGTAATATGACAGTAAGTAAAATTTACAACGAAGCAAAACAATTTGCAGCTGAATTATCAGGCGATAAATTTGACAAAAAAGCACAAGAAAAAAATTATGCCGTTCGCACTGCTTCAGATATACAAGCTACTGCTCCAAAAATTGCTGAATTTGATCAATCGCGTCAGATAATCCGTTGGGCTTTCGAAAACGATAAAGGTGCTGTATCGGATGTATACGATTGTGATAATAATTTTATAGTTGCTACAGTTACTGAGGTGAACGAAAAAGGTTATCGAGCCATCGAAAAAGTATCGGACCAAATTAAAGCTGAACTTGTACGTGAGAAAAAAGCAGAACTTATGATTGAAAAACTCAAAGCACAACTTGCTAAAACTCCTTCAATTCAAAGCCTTGGTGCTGCTATAGGTAGCGAAGTAAAAGTAGCTCCTGCTGTAAACTTTGGTGCATATCAGTTTGGTGTTGCTGGTTTCGAACCTGCAGTAGTTGGTAAAGTATCGGTATTGGCTGTTAATAAAATATCTGAACCTATTAAAGGTAATGCCGGGGTTTACGTATTGTTGCCTACAAACCAACAAGTAAGCAATGCACCTTTCGATGCCAAAATGCAAATCATGATGTTGAATTCACGCATGAGTTATTCATTACCTTATGCCATTATTCAGGACATGAAGGACAAAGCTGATATTGTTGATAACCGCATTAATTTCTTCTAACTACAAACAATATTATTTATTATATAGTAAACGGAGTGAAGTTATTCATTCCGTTTTCTTTTTGCTGTAGTTTAAATTAGTATCTTTGCAAACTATTTCAGATTTCAGTTTGTTTATACTTTTCAACTATATCAAACTGTTCAAACAAATCAAACCTTTCAAACATCCATGAGCCCTCAAATTAAAACTCCATTAATAGGTAAAACTGTCGACGAAATTAAAACCATAGTTGCACAACTTGGTATGCCAGCATTTACTGCCAAGCAAATTACGGATTGGATTTATAGCAAACGCGTTTTTTCGATCGACGAAATGACTAACCTATCGTTAAAAAATAGAGAGATATTGGCTCTAAGTCATGAAGTGGGACGCGCCTTACCTTCGCAGGAATCGGCTTCGGTGGATGGAACCAAAAAGTATCTTTTTACAACACCTGACGGAAATTTTATCGAAACAGTTTATATCCCCGATGAGGATAGGCATACGCTGTGTGTGTCGTCGCAAGTAGGTTGTAAAATGAATTGTTTGTTTTGCATGACAGGTAAACAAGGATTCACGTCCAATCTTTCGGCAGCAGAAATATTGAACCAAATACTCTCAGTTCCCGAAGCTGATAAACTCACAAACCTAGTATTTATGGGTATGGGCGAACCTATGGATAATTTACCAAACTTGTTACGTGCCCTGGAAGTACTCACAGCATATTATGGCTATGCTTGGAGCCCTCGCCGCATTACGGTGTCGACCATTGGCGTTATTCCCAAAATGAAAATCTTTTTGGAACATACAAAATGCCATTTAGCTATTAGTATGCACTCGC
>CAIWIS010000156.1 GCA_903912795.1 uncultured Bacteroidales bacterium | reverse complement strand
ACAAATGAACACAAAACTATCCGTTCTCTTTTTCGTAAAGAGAACAAAGACAAATGCCAATGGGTTATTACCCATTTTTATTCGCGTTACTGTTAATGGTGAACGCATCGAATTCAGTACAAAACGCTTTACCACTTCAGATAAATGGTCTGTTGAAGGTAATCGCATGAAAGGCACAAGTGCTGAAGCCAAAGGAACCAATTCTTTTCTTGACACCTTAAAAGCGAAGATTTACGATTACCAGCAGCAGCTTATCCGTGAAGATAATTTGGTCAATGTCGAAAACATGAGAAATAAGATTCTTGGGATTGAAAAACGCACTCACATGCTTATTGGCATTTTCCAACAGCACAACGAGGAAATAAAAGCCCTAGTTGGCCGTGAATTTGCAACCGCAACTTTTACTAGATATGAAACATCATTAAAGCATACGGTCGACTTTTTACGGTGGAAATATAAAGTATCAGATATTGACATCCGCAAAATCAATCACGAAACAATCACAAGCTACGAGTTCTATTTAAAAAGTGTACGTAAATGCAACCAGAACACAACGGCTAAGTACATTAAGAACTTTGGCAAAATTGTTCGCAAATGTTTAGATAATGGTTGGATTGAACGTGATCCATTCAGAAACTATAAATGTAAAATTGTGGAAGTTGAGCGGGATTTCTTATCTCAAGATGAAATTGAAACCATGTTCAATAAAGTTCTAATAACAGACCGGCTCAACCAGGTTAAAGATATATTTCTTTTCAGTTGCTTCACGGGCCTGGCTTATGTAGATGTAAAGAAGTTATCACGTAAAAATATTGGATTTGGAGTAGACGGCGAAAAGTGGATTTTCATCAATCGTACAAAAACAGATACCAGATCCAATATACCTATTCTTCCAATAGCTGCTTTCATATTGGAGAAATACGAAGATCACCCACAGGTAGTAAATCAGGATAAATTGTTACCAATACTCAGCAATCAAAAAATGAATTCCTACCTAAAAGAAATTGCCGATGCATGTGGCATTACGAAAGAGCTGACGTTCCACATCGCCCGACATACTTTCGCCACCACCGTGACACTTTCGAACGGTGTGCCGATCGAAAGTGTTTCCAAAATGCTCGGCCATAAAAATCTTAAAACGACACAGCATTATGCTAAGATTTTGGATTTGAAAGTAAGTGATGATATGAAGATTTTGAGAGAAAAGTTTGGAAACGGAAATCAAATGATGTTGAAGAAGTCAATAGGTTAATTTTAAAAGCCAGGCAATGATTTACTATCAATTGTCTGGCTTTTATTTACATAGTTTTCAAAAAAGAAATTGTCTCAATTTTTCAATCCCCTCATTAAATTTTGAGGAATTCTTTTCCTTCAATGTTTGGATGTTTTTCAGTTTCCATTGTATAGCAGGAAAACTACTCAAATCACCGGCACAACATTTTTCCCAATCAGGATTTCCAGTTTCGAATGAGAGCATAAATTCCCTGTCAATATTTGTGAGATTTTGATTGATTTTTTCTATTAAATCTGTTCGGGTAGCTTCAAAATCAGCATATTCAAATGGCACATCAGACATACCCTTAAATTGATTTTCAAGAGCTTTTTTCTGATCTATAGGATTCGGTTGTAAAGATTCAATAAGTGGCTTATCGCTTCCCAATAGATAGAAAATCATACCATTCTTCACATCAGCAAATGATTCGATTTCCATATACTTAAAATCAAACAGATCGCGAGGGTGCTGCCGACCCAATGCCGCAGCAATTTTGCCACCATATAACAATGAAAACGGAACTACTCTTGCAACACAGCTCATTTTAAATTCCTTTTGTGCTTTCTCACAAAGTTCCTTTTCTTCGACTTCACCAATAATACCACGTTTGATACCATTAACCTCTATTTTTACAGTTGCCCCGCCAAAAGTACACTGCAATTTCAAGACAGCAGGTTTTGGAACGATTCGAACACCTGGAATCGCCTTTTCAATCTGCTGTTTTAAAGTATTCAGGTGATTATTGATTGCTGTTATGCTCTCCTCTCTGTTTTTAATCGGAAGAAAAGTAAGGTCAACATCAACAGAATAGCGAGGCATGTTTTTTACAAATAGATTGATAGCCGTACCTCCATGAACTGCAAAATCCGAAATTTTATAAACCAATGGCATAATTCGAATCAGAAGAGCCACTTGTTTTTTGTATGTTTCATTCATATTCGTACAATTCTTTTGGTATAGTTATCATGTATTCAGGGAGGTAAACTCCCTTTTCTACTAGCTGTCGCTTCCCTATCCCTAAATCTATCTTACTCCTATCTAATTTTCCAAACCATTCATGTCCGGCTTTTTGAGCCATATATAAGAATAATCGCTTTACTTTTAGGTTGTCGGTATTTTCTAGCATCAGTTGTACAACCTCAGCTCTCAATGTTGTAAGTTGTTCCATAATGTAAAACAAATCCATATAAGCATATTGATTTGGAGCCAATAACAGGCATTCAAGAAATGCTTGTTCTGGAACAGAAGCTAATACATCATAATCACCTTTTTTGAACATATCTAATTGAGATGTTTTGAAAATTTTTGTAGAGAAAAATTTTATTTCATATTCAAAATCAGTATTTACCATCCAACTCGGGATTTTATCCTCTTTTAGATGTCCAATCATTAAAACAGGCTTTCCCATTGGAACATAGTGGTTAAATCCTGATAACTCTAAAGCAGAATGAGCACCCACATAAAATCCTTTATCCAATTGACTATTATAATTAGATAGAGCCGAATAAAAAGATAGTTTATCCCCCGTCCTATACATAACTCCTTTGGATAAAAAAGATAACCACCCTGATTTACGGTATTGCTGCATTAATTGATCTGAATATCCATTTTTTATCAACCAGGAAGAAAATAAAAGTCCTCCTGTTTGCCAATTTTGCAATAATTGGTTTAATTTAGTTCTTGTTTCTATATTCATAATATATAATAAAGGAATAAACTGAACTGCAAAAGTAAATATTATTATTTATTTCAACAAATAATATCATACTTTATTTACTTAAGAACTAAATTTTAGTTTAATATGATTCCTTATTCTATAGTCTAACTATAGATTAAAGGATTTATCCAAACTATGACTCCTCACCTCCTCTTATCCTTCGCCCCTCCATCAAACGCAATCAGATTAAACATTTCCCGCATCCGGGAACGAACTCGGTTACCGTAGTAGTCTTCAAGCTCAGAAGCTGAAAGATTGGTCGTTGCATGAGTGAGCATGTGGTTGCTGATAAAATGGTCATACCGGGAAAGCAGAATTTCACCCATAACATTGCACTGATTGCCATAGTACTTAAAAGTACTTTCAGCCCCAAGATCATCGAAACACAAAGTATTCGGACGAGAGGTATTTATAGCATTGGAGTAAGCGTTGATACTATACCGTTGAATAACTTCATAGCCATCTTTGATAAAATCGAAGGTTATTTCCCTACAAGATTT
>CAIWIS010000155.1 GCA_903912795.1 uncultured Bacteroidales bacterium | reverse complement strand
CTGTTTACGATATATATACATCGTTTGAAAGAATTGATATAGTTGACTGTATTGATAATCCCGAAGTTTGTGTAAAAACAACGCATAATTGCAAAGCAAATTCCTATTGGTGTGATTTTAAAACTGAATTTATTGCAATGTTGAAAAACAAAACGTTGTCAGATATAATATAATTTTTTTCTACAACAATGCTATAAAACCTATAGCATTAATAATGCATTTTTTTTTTAATTCATAATGCAATAAAACATATAGGATATATCACATTAATTATTTTAAAATATCAAATTTACGATGAGAATTCAATTTAAAACATTTCTATTAGTAGCTAATTTAATATTAGCTGCAAGTTTCACTTCAAATGCGCAAACACTAAAAATTAATCCAAAATTATCGAGCATAGTAATTTTGGGTACAACCAATGTGCACGATTACGAAACTAAAGTTACTCAGATTAATGCGGAAGTTGTGTTAAGTGGCACAAATCAAGTTCAGTCTATGGTGCTTAGCATTCCAGTGAAATCAATTAAAAGCAAAGAAAAATTGATGGATACTAAAACCTACGAGGCGTTTAATTCCGAAACATATCCTACAATTAGCTTTAAAATGACCGAAGTAAACTCGTTTCAACTAACAAATACAGATGTATTGGTTTCAGTAACGGGTAATTTAACAATGAATGGAACTACCAAAAAAATAACCTTAAAACCGGCTGGTAAAGTTATTAAATCGGGTGTTTATGAATTTAAGGGGGCAATGGCTCTTAAAATGACTGATTTTAAGATGAAACCACCAACTGCCATGATGGGTATGATGAAAGTGGGCGATGGCATTACGCTGAAATATAGTGTTGTATTCGAAGTTCAATAATTTAGGTTGTTGATATATAATAAATAGTCTCTAAATAAATAATCAAATAATTTTTCAATTAACAATTCAATTAAATTAAAAAAAAATGAAAAGGTCAATTTTTACAATTGTGGTTGCTCTATTAGTTAGCAGCACAATGTTCGGACAATTCCGCGAGAACAACAAAGATGGTTTAAACGTGTTTGAAACACCCAAATCTGAAAAAGAGTTTAATGGAGTTAAAACAACAATTGGTGGTGGTTTTACTCAAGGTTTTCAGACTTTAAATCACACAAATTCTGCTCAAATTAAAATGGCAGGTACACCAGCAGTTGATAATAATGGTCTTTATCGTATTCGACCTGGTTTTAACTTAGCATCAGCAAATTTAATTCTTAAAACAGAATTGGCTGATGGTGTTGCTTTAAACATGGAATTGTATCTGGCTGCTCGTCACCACAACGAAACTTGGGTAAAGGGTGGATTTATTCAATTCGATAAATTACCATTCTTAAAATTCGATTTTGTTGATAATATTATGAAATACACCACCATTAAAATGGGTCAAATGGATGTGAATTTTGGTGATTCTCATTTCCGCCGCTCGGATGGTGGTAACACTATTTTGAATCCTTTTGTTGAAAACTACATTGTAGATGCATTTGCAACTGAAATTGGTGCAGAGTTCGATGTAAATTACAATGGTTTCGTTGGAGTCCTTGGTTTAACAAATGGTTTATTAAAAGGAAATATTAATGTATTAGATCCTACTTACTCTGATAAAGCAGCACCAAATGACTCAGTGCTTTCAGCAGGTAATAATAATCCATCATTAATACTAAAATTAGGCTACGATAAACAATTAAGTGATGATTTACGTGTTCGTGTTACTGGTTCTGCTTATTTTAATAAAGGTGCAGCATCGAGCACATTGTTTGGTGGAGACCGCACAGGCTCAAACTATTTTGGAGCAATTGATTATGTGGCAAATTCTACATCTACATTCACTACCGGACGTTACAACCCAGGATTTTCTGATAAAGTATCTGCTTATTCAGGAAATTTGTTTGTTAAATTCCTTGGTTTAGAGTCATTTACAAGTATCGAAACCGGAAGTGGTCGTTCACGTACTGAAACAACTGGTGATCGTAGCTTTTCTCAAATCGCTACCGATTTGATTTTCCGTTTCGGTAAGGAAGAGAACTTT
>CAIWIS010000154.1 GCA_903912795.1 uncultured Bacteroidales bacterium | reverse complement strand
TTTGCCATTTCATTTTGAGCTTGTGTTTCGCGCGAATCGATATAGAAGTTTTTGAAAGCTAATACTGAAAGTACTGATAAAACTACAATAGCAACGCCAAGTAATAATTGTTTTTGATATTTTTCAATAAAAGCTTCTGATTTGCTCAATACTTGCTCTACTTGTTCTAATTCTTCCGGTTTATTCTGTTCTTGTTTTGACATAAATGCGTTTGTAAATAATTATTTATTCCATTTAAAATTTTAGCGGAACAAAAGTAGGAATTTTTTTTCTTAAAACGAAATTTAAACCAGAATTTTTTATCACTTTAAAACAAAAAACTCCTATAAATACTTAAATCCATTGTATTAAATCAAAAAAGCTCCTGAATATTTAATTCAGTAGCTTTTTTAAATTGATAATAATTCGTTTTAAAATTACTTTACTTCTTTCTTTTTTGCTGTATTAATCCTAAAAATTGGGTATAGAGGACAGAAATTGATAAGACTTGTAACCGTTAAAAGTAATGCTACAATTAAAGCAACAATGCCTAAAGTATCAGTAAGCACCTCAAAATAGAATAAAAGTATTAAAACAATTGCCAACAAAAGACGTATTAATTTGTCGGCTGATCCCATGTTTGCTTTCATGTGTAATTAATTTAATTGATTTAATACTTTAACAAATAACTAATTCAATTGTTTAAAAAAAATGAGTAGTTTTGTAAACAGTAAAATTGAATTCAAGAATTACTGACTTTCAAGGCTTAAATATATACAGATGCTCGATCAATCAACCATTGATAAAATTACCGATGTTGCTCTAATTCAAGATGTAATATCGGATTATGTTACGTTAAAAAAGCGTGGTGTAAACTTATTAGGCCTTTGCCCCTTTCATGGCGAAAAAACACCATCGTTTATGGTTTCGCCTGCAAAAGGCATATTCAAATGTTTTGGTTGTGGCAAAGGTGGTAACTCGGTTCATTTTATAATGGAGCACGAGCAAATATCGTATTATGAAGCATTAAAGTTTTTAGCACGCAAATATCACATTGAGTTTCAGGAGCGTGAACTTACGGCGCAAGAGCAAGCTATCCGTAACGACCGTGAAAGTATGTTTTTGGTAAATGATTTTGCTCAAAAACATTTTTCGTCGACACTTCACAATCATATTGATGGAAAATCGATAGGACTCAGTTATTTTCGTGAACGTGGTTTCAGGGATGATATAATTCAAAAATTTCAACTTGGATATAGCCTTGAACTCCGCGATGCATTTACGCAAACGGCTTTAAAATCGGGATATAACAAAGAATACCTTGTTAAAACGGGCTTAACGCTCGAAAATGAAAGCGCTCAACTGACCGACCGTTTCAGAGGTCGCGTTATGTTTCCAGTTCATACCTTATCGGGTAAAGTTGTAGCTTTTGGTGGTCGCATTCTGAAAAAGGACGACAAAATGGCAAAATATGTCAATTCGCCAGAATCGGATATTTACCACAAAAGCAGTGAGCTGTATGGCATTTTTTTTGCAAAACAATCCATTGTACGTCAGGATCGTTGTTTTTTAGTGGAAGGCTATACCGATGTAATATCCATGCACCAAAGTGGCATCGAAAATGTGGTAGCATCGTCGGGAACTTCGCTTACTCCAGGGCAAATAAGGCTTATACATCGTTTTACCGAAAATGTAACTGTAATTTACGATGGTGATGCTGCCGGCATAAAAGCATCTATACGTGGTATTGATTTATTGCTCGAAGAAGGACTAAATATCAAGGTATTATTATTGCCCGATGGCGATGACCCAGATTCGTTTGCCCGTAAACACAATGCTTCTGATTTTATTGAATTTGTCGAAAAAAACTCATCCGACTTTATTCGTTTCAAAACCAATTTATTATTAAAAGATGCAGGTAACGACCCCGTAAAACGTGCCGGATTGGTAATTGATATTGTTCGAAGTATTTCAATAATTCCTAACTCAGTAATTAGAGGCGAATATGTAAAGGAATGTAGCTCCATACTAAATGTGGATGAGGCAATGCTTTACCACGAAATAAACAAGTTAAAAAATTCGGATCAAGAAAAAGCAAACACTCGGGTTCAAAATATGCCCAATGAATCCGGTCCACCTCATTTTGAAGAAATGGAAGGGGGTGAATCTTTTGTTTCGAAATACGACAAAGAGGAGCGTAGTATTTTACAAACACTTATACGCTTTGGAAATAGTACACTTTTTTATACCGACGAAACCAAAACTACACCTATAACCGTAGCCGAATATATTTTTGAAGAACTTGAGAAAGATGAACTTAGGTTTTTCAATACATTACATCAATTAATGCTTAATGAGTATAAAGAACATTTCAAAGTCTCGTCATTTATTCCAGAACGATTCTTTTTATACCATACTAATTCAATGATTAGTCAGTTGACGGCCGAATTAGTAACCGAAAAATACACCTTAAGCAAAGTTCACTCCAAAACCAAGCGAGTAGAATCAGATTTGGAAAGATTAACCGATGTTGTGCCTCGTATTATTTTTGAATTTAAAAACAGTATGATTCTAGATCTTATTCGTCAGAAACTAGTTGAGTTAAAAGCGGCATCAGAAGCTCGAAACAATAAACTTGTTGACGAAATAATGCACGAAATGGCTGTTTTAGATAATGTTAAAAAACAACTTTCGAAAGAACTTGGCGAACGAATAATCATAAAATTTTAGATGAATGACAAAAATATATCATTATTTGATGAATGAGATGAACAAGAATACGCTAAAAAATCGAAAAAAGGAGCACGAAACATAAACGTCAAAGAATTACTTAAAAATAGTTTTTTGATACTATCAGGCGTATTATCTGCAAGTATTGGTTTAAAATGTTTTTTACTGCCCAATGCTTTTATCGATGGTGGTGTAACAGGTATTTCGCTTATTACCAATGCACTTACAGACATTTCATTCCCAATATTGCTGGTAGCTATAAACCTGCCATTTCTGTTACTGGCTTTTACAGCCATTGGTAAACAGTTTGCTATTAAAAGTATATTGGCCGTAATGCTATTGGCTGTTACTGTCCATTTTATACCAGAGTTTACACTTACCGACGACAAATTATTGATAGCCGTATTTGGAGGTTTCTTTTTAGGTGCTGGTATTGGGTTGGCAATTCGTGGTGGCTCTGTTATTGATGGCACTGAAGTATTGGCAGTATTTGTAAGTCGTAAATTGCCACTTACAATTGGTGATGTTATTTTAATTTTCAATGTTATTATTTTTTCGTTTGCTGCGTATGTTTTTTCTATCGAAATAGCCATGTATGCCATGTTAACGTATTTATCAGCAGCCAAAACTGTCGATTTTGTGGTTTCAGGTGTCGAAGAATATGTTGGTGTAACAATAATTTCGGATAAAAGCGAAGAAATACGTTTAGCAATTATCGAAAATATGGGCAGAGGATGTACGGTATATTTAGGCAAAAAAGGATTTGCAAAACGGGGCGAAGTATTAAAAAAAACCGACATTGTCTATACCTTACTTACACGACTTGAGTTATCAAAACTACAAGCCGAAATGGATAAAATTGATAGTGAAGCATTTATAACCATGCACACTATTAAAGATGCCAAAGGTGGAATGATAAAAAAACGTCCACTCAAAGGTTAAAACAATCATTTATTTAGCCATTTTAATAAATTGCTTTATCTTTGCAACAATATAAAGGATATTTGCATCCATATAGCATGTATTTAAACCCTAAAAAATTATATTTATGAAACGTACCAACATTTATGCTATTGTAATTTTAATTTGTTTATTCTACTTTACAACGAGCATTAAAGCTTCGAATCCTGTAAGCACAACTGACTCAATAGGTTCAGAGCAACTTTATATCGTAACTAAAACGAATGGAAATGAATATATTGGTTATATACTAAACGATGATGGTCGCGAAGTACTGATTGAAACTCAAAACTTAGGAAAAATTTACATTCCAAAGTACGACATAAGAAGTATAGCAAAAATTACAAACGAAAAAGAAATTGTTCGAGGAGAGTTGCATTCAGCCGGACCATTTACCACACGTTACATATTCACTACCAATGCTTTACCCATAAGCAAAGGAATGAACTATGCACGCCTTAACTTGTATGGACCTGAAGTTCACTTTGCATTGACCAATAATTTTAGCTTTGGAATACTGACTACTTGGGCTGTAAGTCCGTTTATAATTTCAGGAAAATATAGTTTCAGCACTAAAAACCCTAAATTAAATTACTCAATAGGAACTTTGATGGGCAATTCGGGCTATATAAATAACATGAAAACATGGGGTGGCTTACATTATGGTAATGTTACCTATGGCACACCAAAGGAAAACTTGACTTTTGGAGCTGGCTACGGATATCTTGTGCCGGGAGTTACTGAAAGAGAAGCACCTGAAGGAACTTATTATACCTCAAACGACTATTACAATTCACAAATTGACCGTCCAACTTATCCTGCAAAAGGTCCAATCTTTTCGTTTTCGGGAATTACCAAAGTAGGTTCGAAAGCCAGTTTTATTTTCGATAGCATGTTAGGTTTTATGTCATTAAAAACTACTTATGTAAATACAAGTCAGACTGGTTTCGACACAAGATTTGTGGTGCGCGATGGACTTGACAGAACAACTATATTGGTTTTAATGCCAGGCATGCGTTTTCAGACAAGAGAAAATTCGGCCTTTCAAGTTTCACTTAACACAGTAAAAGTCATTAACTGGTCAAACACTTCGAGTGAGGAAAATGTAACCTTCCCATTGCCATCGTGCTCTTGGTTTTATCGTTTCTAATTGAGATAGTAATTTTTATGCAAAATTTATTTGATCAGGTAATATTTGGCCCCATTCATAGCCGCAGGTTAGGTCTTTCATTGGGCGTAAACCTTTTGCCTATCGACGCTAAAATATGCTCATTCAACTGCATTTATTGCGAGTGTGGATTTAATACAACTATGCAGGAATTTTTATTCCCAACACGTGAGCAAGTAAAAACCATACTGAGAACAAAATTAACTGAAATGATCCGTCTGGGTGAAATTCCAGCTGTTATCACTTTTGCCGGAAATGGTGAGCCCACGCTACATTCTGATTTTGAAAGCATAATTGATGATACTATAGCATTACGAAATGAAATTTGTCCGACAGCCAAAGTGAGCGTTTTATCTAACTCTACACGTATACATAAACCACATATATTCAGTGCATTAAACAAAGTAGATAATAATATCCTGAAATTCGATTCTGCTATTGACCGCACTATGAAACTTATGGATCAGCCTGTGGGGAAACATATTGATGTTAGTTGGTTAATTAATGAACTTAAAAAGTTTGAGGGAAAGCTAATCATTCAAACTATGTTTCTAAGAGGTGAATATCAAGGAGAATTGATTGATAATACAACTGAAGTTGAGATTCAAGCTTGGATTAATGCGCTAATTGAAATACAACCAAAACAGGTAATGATCTATTCGCTCGATCGTGACACACCTGCTCAAAATCTACAAAAAGTGAGTGTCGACGAACTAAACTTAATAGCCGAGCAAGTTAAAGCCGTTGGATTTGAAGTTTCAGTTGCTGGATGAAAGTTTTAATTTGTCCTCTCAATTGGGGCCTTGGACATGCAACTCGTTGTATACCAATTATCAGAAAATATGTGCATGATGGTCACCAAGTTACATTGGTAGCCGATGGATATCCATCTCAATTACTACAATATGAATTTCCAACATTAAAGATACTGTCATTACCCTCCTACCCTATTCGTTATTCAGCCAAAAACTCACAAGTAATGGCCCTGTTACGACAGTTGCCTCAGCTTGTGATATCAGTTTTCAAAGAGCATAAATGGCTTTCCAATCTACTAAAAACAGAAACATTCGACCTCGTAATTTCGGACAATCGGTTTGGATTATGGACCAGAAAAACGGAGTGCATTTACATTACCCATCAATTAATGATAAAAATGCCATGTCAACTAAAAATGCTAGAACCTATAGCATGGTGGCTACACAGGCAAATAATAAACAAATACACTCATTGTTGGATACCTGATTACGAACACAATGGTAACCTTTCGGGCGACTTGGCACATAAGTACCGTTTACCCACCAACGCTAGCTTTATTGGTCCGCAATCGCGATTTGAAAATCACAATTTGGATAACATGGATAAACGTTTCGAAATTGTAGCTATTATTTCGGGTATTGAACCTCAGCGCACCTTGTTTCAAGACCAATTAGTAAAGCGTTTTGAGAATAGCATGCAAAAAGTTCTGCTAATTTGTGGAACACCGTCCGAAAATCAAGAAATCAAAAAAATCAACAATATCACTCGTGTTTCACATCTACCAGATAAAGAGTTTATTAAATACCTTTTGGGAGCCGAAAAAATTATAGCTCGCTCAGGCTATTCCACCATTATGGATTTACACGCCTTAAACTGTTTGACAAAAGCTGAATTTATCCCCACTCCCGGACAAACCGAACAAGAGTATTTATATAAATATCATTTTGTTAATAAAACAAACATTATGAATACAGACATTGATTGCAGAAATATATGAATAAAATACATGTAAGGCAGGTTTGAGTAAATTTAATACTTTTTTCACTTGAAGAATAAGTTTTTTTTTAAAATTATTTTGCATAATCAAATTAAATGTGTTTCTTTGTAATCGTTAAGAAACTGTATTTCGCTCGCATGGTTAGTATGTCTCTCCCTTTTTCGGAACTGATATTTTTTTAACCTCGTTTGTTTATGCTGTTCCTGAAAAAACTATTAATCATTCTTATTTATTTTTTATGAACATTTACGTAGGTAACTTAAGTTACAAAGTTCGCGAAAACGACCTTCAAGGCGTTTTAGAAGAGTACGGTAAAGTAGACTCTTGCAAAATTATCAAAGATCGTGAAACCGGAAAATCAAAAGGTTTTGCATTTGTTGAAATGGCTGACGATGCAGCTGCAACAAAAGCAATTGAAGAATTAAACGGTGCTGAATTTGATGGCCGCACAATGGTAGTTAAAGAAGCAAGACCAAAAGCTTAATTCTTTTCCAATCAAAAATAAAAAACGTCTATCAAGCTAGTGTTGATAGACGTTTTTTTATATTCGGTCCAATACGGTGGTGACAAGATTTTCAATATATGGCTTATAATCAGGGCTTGCCGCTTCAATCCGTCTGTTTGCAATTATACAGCAAACGGTCATGGCCTTATGTCCCATCATTTTAGCTAAACCAGCAATTGCTGAACCTTCCATTTCGTAGTTCGTAATTTTATACTTTCCGTATCTAAAACTTTCAATTTTATCGTTCAGTTGCATATCAGCAAGTTGCAACCGAAGCACTCTACCTTGAGGTCCGTAGAAGCCATTTGCCGAGATTGTAACGCCACGTAACATATCATTTTGTCCTATTCGCTCCACTAACTCGGTATCGGCATCAACTACATAAGGCGCTGCTAATTGAGGATTCCAGTCCAAATGTTTTTTCATGGCATTTTCAAAGTCCAAATCGCTTACTTTATCGCGTCCGGCATAAAAATTCAACATGCCATCAAAACCAATCGACTTTTCGGAGATTAAAAAACTACCAAGTGGTATATCGGGTTGCATACCACCTGAAGTACCAATTCGAACAATGTTTAACTGACGAAATGTACTTTTTTCGACACGAGCTACCAAGTCGATATTAGCCAACGCATCCATTTCGTTCATTACAATATCTATATTATCAGTTCCTATCCCAGTGGAGATTACCGAAATACGCTTGCCCTTATAAATACCTGTAATGGTATTAAACTCTCTACTTGAAATTGAACACTCTTGCGAATCGAAATATTCCGCAACTAATGCTACGCGCCCTGGATCACCAACAAGTATTACATTATCAGCAAGCTGCTCTGGCTTTAAATGCAAATGGAAAATGCTTCCATCTGTATTTACAATAAGTTCGGAAGGTGGAAATTGTTTCATACTAAAAATAATTCAATTATTTTTTACCGCAGCCTGTTTAAGGACTTTATCAATGCTTCGTCTTTGCCAATAGCACGAATAGCCAAAAAAGTCAGAATAATATTTATCAACGGAAATGCTGTAACAATATTTAAATACCAATCGGCATTTAAAACATTACCAGCTTGCCAAAGGTAAATAAATAATAATCCATAATAACCTGCCAAAAGTACAGAATTAATTATAGATAAACGAATTTGCAAAATTCGCTTTTTGTACAAAAAAATGGTAATAAGTGCAATAATAGGTATTAACACGCATAAAGCAGATAAAGCCCATACATTTTGCACATTATTTACCCCACTAAAAATACCTTTGTAATTTAAAACAT
Organism: uncultured Bacteroidales bacterium; assembly: GCA_903912795.1. Lineage (GTDB taxonomy): Bacteria > Bacteroidota > Bacteroidia > Bacteroidales > Paludibacteraceae > Paludibacter. Next base: position 8,255 of record CAIWIS010000154.1, on the reverse strand, counting down.
AATGAATTGCATCAGCATTTCCGACAAATCCTGCTTGAACCGAAAACAGCGTTATACCCGATAGTATTAACACCAATAACAAATATAAAGTCTGAATACGTTGAATCATTTATTTTTTCCATTGTGCATCCCTAACTTCATAGATGCGTTCGATAATATCTACAACTTTTAATCCCTCAAGCACATTGGTAGTTATAGTACCTTTATCAGTTAATTTTTCAATCACGTTTTCAATTACATAGTGATGATTTTGAGCTGAACCTTTGTATAATCCATAGTCATTTGGTGGATTGGATGGAGCCAATTCAGGCATTACATAATCTTTTATATGACAGTAAGATACTTCATTCATATACTGACCAGCCACTTTCACAGTACCTTTTGAACCAAGAATAGTGATACTACTTTCGAGGTTAGTATCCCAAACCGATGTAGAGTAATTTAAATTACCCATACCACCATTAATAAAGTCGAATGTCACAACACCACTATCTTCAAAATCAGTCAATTCCTTGTGATTGAAATCCGCAAAATTGCCACGTATATTTTGAATATCGCCAAATAGCCAATACATGATATCAATAAAGTGCGAAAATTGGGTAAATAACGTTCCACCATCCAATTTAGCATCACCATGCCAATTACCTTTTTTATAATAACGGTCGTCGCGATTCCAATAGCAATCCAGTTTTACCATATAAATATCGCCCAATGTATTATTATCAGCCAATTCCTTCAACCAAACCGAAGGTGGCGAATAGCGGTTTTGCATAACGCAAAAAACGTGATGCGATACCTCGAGCGATTTAAAAAGTATTTTTTCAGCGTCGGTTTTTGTCAAAGCTATTGGCTTTTCGAGTACAACGTGTTTTTTTGCATCCAAAGCTTTCAGCGCATATTCGGCATGAAAACCATTTGGAGTACAAATATTGATAACATCAATATCTAAATTAGCAGCCAATAATTCATCATACGAAGTAAAATACGCTTCTTCAATATCTTCAAGCTTTGTTTCCTTTTGTGACAACACATCACAAACTGCTACCAACATTGAATCCGGATTACGGCGAATCATTTCGGCATGTCGCTTTCCAATATGCCCTTGACCTATAACTGCAAATTTTATCATCTCAAACTAATTTATAATTATTTAATTCTTACTACTTTATCATCATTTAACTGATATTCCTGATTGGTTTCAGGACAAATACCAATTCCATTTTCGTCGAAATGCAAACTGTGACCATATTCACTAACCCATCCAATTTGTTTTGCAGGATTACCTACAACCAATGCAAAAGCTTTAACAGGCTTTGTAATAACTGCCCCCGCTCCTATCAACGCATATTCGCCAATTTCGTTACCACAAACTACAGTAGCATTGGCACCAATACTTGCACCTTTGCGAACTAAAGTTTCGGCATATTCATTGCGCCGATTCACATGACTGCGAGGGTTTATTACATTGGTAAACACCATCGAAGGGCCTAGAAAAACATCATCTTCACAAATCACTCCTGTATAAACCGAAACGTTATTTTGAATTTTCACATTTCGCCCAAGTTTTACAGCAGGCGAAATTACAACATTTTGTCCAATATTACAACTTTCGCCAATAAAACAATTAGACATTATGTGCGAAAAATGCCATATTTTTGTTCCGTTACCAATTTCACAGCCTTCGTCAACTACAGCTGTTTCGTGTGCAAAGTATTCTTTCATGAGTCCCTCCTAACCTCCCCGCAAGGGAGGAATTAATTAGTGTGTATTCTTTAAGTCCCCAATCGGGGGATTTAGTGGGCTATATTGCCTCCATAACTGCCTCAGTAATATATTTCAATTGTTCTTCGCTTAATTCGGTATGCATAGGTAAAGACATGACACAATTGCTAAGTTTCTCGGCTACAGGAAAATCACCGGCTTTGTATCGTGCATCTTGATATGCTTTTTGTAAATGTAAAGGCACAGGATAATAAACCATTGCGGGAATTCCTTTATCGTTCAAATGTTTGATAAGTGCAGCACGGTCTACCCCATTTAACTTGAGCGTATACTGATGAAAAACATGTGTCGAATTTTCGTTTTCGGCAGGTATAATCAGTTTATCAGTTGTTGAAAAAACGGCATTGTAATATGCAGCAGCATGCTGACGAGCAGCTATATAATCGTTCAACGAACGCAATTTCACTTGCAATACTGCTGCTTGAATACTATCCAGGCGCGAATTTACACCCACAACATCGTGGTAATAACGAACTACCATACCATGATTTGCTATAGCACGCATCTTAGCTGCCAACTCATCGTTATTGGTAAAAATGGCTCCACCATCGCCAAAACATCCTAAGTTTTTAGATGGAAAAAAGGAGGTACAACCAATTTCGCCCATACAACCCGAATGTACTTTACGACCATCGCTAAACGTATATACCGAGCCTATTGACTGACAAGCATCTTCGACAACAAAAAGATTATGTTCCTTTGCAATTTTAAGAATCTCCTCCATATCAGCATTTTGTCCGAATAAATGTACGGGAACAATGGCTTTTGTTTTGGGAGTAATGGCTTTGCGTAGCGAATCAAGATTAATATTAAATGTATCAAAATCAACATCAACTACTACAGGAGTAAGTCCAAGTAATGCAACTACCTCAGCAGTAGCAATAAACGTAAATGTGGGAGTGATAACTTCATCGCCAGGTTTCAAACCAAGTGCCATCAATGCAATTTGCAAAGCATCAGTGCCATTACCTACAGGTATAACGTGTTTCACTTCGAGGTATTTTTCCAAATCGGCCTGAAAATCGTTTACTTTTCCGCCTTTAATAAATGTAGTTGTATCAATAACTTCTTGAATACCAGCATTTACTTCGTTTCTTATTTTTTCGTATTGACTTGTTAAGTCAACCATTTGAATTTTTTTCATTTGTTATTTTTTACGCTCAATTACATATTCAACTTCCTCATTATCAGACCGTACATTTGAAATAAACGACGCCTTTTTTTGGATAGTAATTTTTTGTTTACCTGTATTATTTTTCAAAATTTCATTGTAATCAACTAGTACATTTACATCGTTAATGGTAACAGAATTAAAATGACTCAAACCAATATTAAATTTCAGTTTTACCTGGGCAGGGAAAGTTCTAACAATCAAATCTTGAGGGCAATTGATGATATTAACTGGAAAAAACAATTCTTTTTCAGTAAACATCTCGGCCGAAACACTTAACTTCACATCGCTCGAAGAAAATCGCACATCGCTAATTGCTTTTAGTTTAACTTCCATTTGAATATCTTTATCCAAATCAGTAATCACAACGGTATCAGTAACAAGCTCGTATAATTTTTCAACTACACGCTTTGGTCCATATACTTTTACTTTCGAAGGTTCAATTAAAACGTCTTCGCTTAAAATATATTGCTGTGCTGTTTCAATTTTGCCTAGCAACCTAACGGGTAATTCTTTCATTGCTAATCGCTCGTAATGGAGAATTAACGAATCTGGCTTAATTTCGAGTATTGAAGTTGAAGGCAATAAATATTTATTTAATTTTGTACGAAGTTCATCGTTATTAAAAATTACTTCGCCCCTATCATTCAATATTCTGTTTAAATTAATTGTTAGTCCTTTTAATCTGAATTCCGAATAAGCAAATAAATTCATCCCTTTGTCCTTAACCAACACTTTTATAAATTGAGCATTGGTTTTTGTAATGTCAAATTGCTCTGGTAAATTACTATAACGCAGAGGTATTCGGATTTCGGTTTCGCGCTCTTTGTCGAGCATATTTACAAACCAGAACGAAAATGATAATAATAAAAACAGCAAAAAGCTTAAAACATCCCTTGAAATAAAGAATGATTTAAGCTTCGAAAAGTAATGTCCTAGCCATGTTTTCATGCTGCTTTCAGACATTTTTAGTTTTTTTATTTAGTCTGCGTCAATAAATCTTCGGCCGTTGCAAATACAGAGTTTTTATCCACTTTAATGCGTACATTTTCAGCAATTTCGATAATAACAGTTGTTTCTTTAATATCTTTCACTTTGCCATAAATTCCACCCGAAGTCACTACTGAGTCACCTGCTTTCATAGCTTCGCGTTGCAATTTAATTTCTTTCTGACGTTTTTGTTGTGGACGAATCATGAAAAAATAAAATACCACAAAAATTAGCACCATCATTAAGATGCCAGAATAGCTACTTGCACCACCTGCTGCAGGCGCTTGCAATAAAATACTTAGTAAATTCATATTTGTTTAATTGTTTGTTTCAGTTGCAAATATAGTAAAAAAATTACTTTTTCTCGAAAAACGATTTTACTTTAACAAGTTTATTTTCTTTTTTTAATTCTCCTACAATATTATCGAGTACACCATTAATAAAAGTACCACTTTTTACCGTACTATATTTTTTGGCAATTTCAATATATTCGTTCAATGATACATTTACTGGAATTGTTGGAAAATCGATTATTTCGGTTAATGCTACTTGCATTATTAAAATATCCATAAAAGCAATACGATCAATATCCCAGTTTCGCGTATTCTTGTCAATCAATTCGCGGTATGCATCACCGTTTTTTAAAGTTCCTTCGAGCAATTTCTGAGCAAATTCCTTGTCTTCATCATCTTTGAACATGGGCAAAAGTGCTTGACGTGCTCCGTTTTCCTGTTCGAATCGTTTGATAGTTTTAATAACAAAACTCAACACAATCTCCACATCATCAACCCAATAGATACTTTGCTCTTCAATAGCATTATCAATATCTTCGCTCTCGAAAACAATTTTCTTGTAAATTTTTCGCCAAATATCTTTATCTGCCGTATAATCCGATTTCTCGGACTCCATGTATTGCTGATAAAAATCACTACATTCAATATCTTCAAACAATGTTTTTATACTATCAGGATAATTTACCCAAGAGAGTTTTTGTTTTGTCAAATAATCGTTAAACTGAATGTTTTCAGTCAATTGCTTTACAAATAAATTATCAACAAAGCGAGTGTTGGGTTGTAAATCATCGGCAGTGGGACGCAGTTTATTGCGCTTAATTTCAATACGCGTAGCAGCGTAGTTTGTAATTTCGACCGATAATTGCAAGAGCTGAAAATACAAATCGTAAGTTCGTTCAATGTTGTGAAACAGCTCTTTTTCGGCCATTATGTGCGTTATGGTATTACCGTTGTAATACGAATAAAGTGTCTGAATGACCTTTGTACGGAGTAATTCTCTATTTATCATAAAAATATATGAACGCTTTTCAAAATTTGACTGCAAAGGTACAAAATTTTAGTGGACTACAATTGCAAGTATATTTAATTTTACATAACAACACATTCAATTTTGACTTCTTAAGGTGGTGATTTATACATTATGAATAAGATTTATGTAAAATCTATATTAAATTTCGCACTTTTGTAGAAAATTATTTGACAGTATGAAAAAAAATACTGAAATTTGGCATCTCAATCGCAAGTTGAAATTAAAAACGATGATAAAGTTCGATAAAACGAATATTAAAAAAGTAGGATTTATGGAATTAGAAAAAAGAAAAATTGAGTTGGACAAGAAAGACAATGAAATTATTTATTCAAAGTCGATCAAAGCAGGGAAACGAATTTATTACTTAGATGTAAAAAAGAGCCGTAACGATGATTTATTTTTGGCAATTACCGAAAGTAAAAAGAAAATTGTGGGTCAGGATGATGACATACAAGTATCCTACGAAAAACATAAAATATTCTTGTATAAAGAAGATTTTGATAAATTTGCCGAAGGACTTGAAGAGGTAATTAAATTTATTAAACAAGAACAAGGAGAGGCTCCACAACGACAAGAGCGCGTTTACGACAACCCCGAGCCTGAATCAACCGAAGACGAAACCAAACCTAAAAGTTTCTTTGACAGGTTTAAATTGTAACAAATGAAATCTTTTGCCAGCGATAATTATTCAGGTATTCACCCCGAAGTACTTGAAGCTATTCAACTTGCCAATAATGCACATCAAATATCCTATGGTGATGATTATTACACGGCAAAAGTCCAACAAATTTTCGAATCGGTATTTGGTGACGTATTCGTATTATTTACATTTAATGGCACAGGAGCAAATGTTATTAGCCTTAAATGCTGCACATTGCCATTTCAGGCAATAGTTTGTGCCGAAACAGCCCATATTAATGCCGACGAATGTGGAGCGCCCACTCAAAGTATAGGTGCATCGTTAATTACCATTAAAACACCCAATGGTAAATTAACTCCTGAACTTATTACACCCTATTTGAACCGGATTGGAAATGTGCACAACACACAACCTAAGGTTATTTCAATAAGTCAAAGCACCGAAATGGGTACGGTTTATAGCGTTGACGAATTAAAATCAATCTGCGAATTTGCACATAAAAACGATATGTATGTTCACGTTGACGGAGCACGCATTTCGAATGCATTAGCATCGCAAAAAATTGACCCTAAAGCTGCCACTGTAGACTGTGGCATTGACATAATGAGTTTTGGTGGAACTAAAAATGGGTTGATGATAGGTGAAGCAGTGCTTATATTCAACGATGAACTTAAAAAATATGCTGCATATTATCAAAAACAAAGTGCTCAACTTTTTTCGAAAAACCGCTTTATTGCAGCGCAATTTATAGCTCTACTTTCAGATAATTTGTGGTTGAAAATGGCCAATCACTCCAACTCTATGGCTATACTTTTGGCAACGGAGGTAAGCCAGATAAAGGGCGTTACAATAACCCAACAAGTGGACGCTAATGCCGTTTTTGCCATTATTCCTAGCCATGCCATTGAACCGCTACAACAGAAATACCGTTTTTATGTATGGAATGATGAAACTAAAGAACTCCGTTGGATGTGTTCGTTCGACACAACCGAACAAGAAGTTCTTGAGTTCGCCAATTACCTTAAACAATTAGTAACGGACTAAACACCAACAGTTTTACACATGTTTTTCTGCATGATATGATGAGCGTACAAAGGGTCCGCTTTCGACTTGTCGGAATCCTTTTTGCAAAGCAATTTGTCTAAACTCTTCAAACTTATCGGGATGGATATAAGCCGTAACTGCAATATTCTTGCGCGAAGGCTGCATATATTGCCCTATAGTCAGCACCGAGCAGCCTGTAATTAATGCATCATCCATTAGTTGAAGTACTTCTTCGTCGGTTTCGCCAAGTCCTAGCATAATACCAGTTTTTGCTACAATACCTCGTGAGGCAATGTGTGCCAATACTTTTAAACTAGTATCGTACTTGGCTTTAGTTCGTATCTGTGGAGTCAGTCTACGTACTGTTTCCAAATTATGCGAAATGATATTCGGTTTCTCATTGATTATTAAATCAATAAGTTCCTCTTTTCCTTCAAAATCGGGAATCAACACTTCAAGAGTTGTCAGCGGATTTTGTTTTTTTATTTCCGAAATGGTTTGTGCCCAATGTTGCGCACCACCATCAGCCAAATCATCTCTATCAACCGATGTAACTACAGCATGCTTCAACTGCATTAAATGTATCGATTTAGCTACATTAGCAGGTTCATTAGGATCCAAAGGTAATGGTCGGCCTGAAAGTGTGTTGCAAAACTTACACGAACGGGTACAAATTTCACCACCTATCATTAAGGTAGCTGTTCCTTTACTCCAACACTCGCTCTGATTTGGACAACGACCGCTGCTACAAATTGTATGTAAACCATGCTCTTTGATTACCGCACTTACGCCCGAATAGGAAGATTCGCTATATATTTTTGTTCGTAACCACTCGGGTTTTCGTATAAAATTCATATAATTATTTATAAAAAATCGATTAATAAACTGATATTTAATTGAGTAATGGTCAATTATAAAATCAAAGCATTTCACTTAAATATTATCATTCGCAAAGGTACTTATTATAGATAAGAAAAAAAAACGCAACAATTTATATTAAAAATACAATCTGCTCATTTTCAATTGATTTGTGCAGTTGAAAAATTTATTGAAAATATTTTTATTATTTTTTTGTGCAATTTTATTTTCAATTGAAACTTTTCTGTAGTTAATATTTAAATTCGCGTATTTATAAACAAAATTTAATTACAATTTGATTTATAGCCACATTACATTAGCTAAATTAATTACGGAAATATTTCTTTAATTCAAATAATTTGAATTACTTTTGCAACGAATTAAAGAAATAATTCTTTAATTAAAACAACTTCTTGATACAACAATACAAGCTAAAAAAAATGAAAG
>CAIWIS010000153.1 GCA_903912795.1 uncultured Bacteroidales bacterium | reverse complement strand
TGGGGCAATAATTACCAACGATCCCAAACTAGCTCAATTAGTCCGTGCTTTTCGCGATTGGGGACGAGATTGCTATTGCATGGGAGGCGAAAACAATACCTGTGGAAAACGATTCTCGCAACAGTTCGGAAAACTTCCTTTTGGCTACGATCATAAGTATGTGTATTCCGAAATCGGCTATAATCTAAAAATGACAGACATACAAGCTGCTATAGGTTCGGCGCAAATGGATAAATTAGCTGATTTCTGCGAAAGACGAAAAGCAAATTTCAAAAAACATTATGCCATTTTCTCAAAATATCCACAATACTTTAGTTTACCAACTGCCACCGAAAAGTCGGACCCGGCATGGTTTGCATTTATTGTTACTGTTAACGATGATGCGCCATTTACGCGTGATGAAATTACGCGCCATTTCAGCACTAAATTGATAGAAACTCGCAATCTTTTTGCGGGAAATATGACAAAGCAACCAGCTTTTGTAAACAAAAATTGGCGCATAGCTGAAAATCTGGATGTAACTGATAGGATAATGAACAACACCTTTTTCTTAGGTACATATCCAGGATTGACGGATGAAATGTTTGTGTACGAAGCGGAGATACTCACGGAGTTTGTTGCAAATTACACAAATTAATACGAATTTATATGGCTATCGTTAAGAAACAGAAAGCTACAGTTATAAGCATTGAAAACAAGATAGAAGGGGTATACACCCTGACTTTTGCTTCCGAAAAGGGTTTCAGGTATTCGCCTGGTCAGTTTTTGCATTTGGCCATTGATAACGAATTTGATGGTTCAGGCCAATGGCCTGATTCAAGATGTTTTAGCCTACAATCGTCGCCAAACGAAGAGAACGCCAAAATTACCTATGCTGTAAAAGGTGAATTTACACGTTATATGGAACAATACTTAAGTGTAGGTAGCCAAGTGTGGTTAAAACTACCTTACGGCGAATTGTTTGAACAAGAGTACAATAAAGCTAAAACAGTATTTATAGCTGGTGGTACAGGAGTAACACCGTTTTTATCGTTATTTACAGATGAATCATTTCGTTCGTATGATAATCCTCAAATTTATCTTGGGTTTCGTTCTGAAAAATATAATTTGTACCAAAGCGAACTTAATAATGCCTGTAATTCAACTTTAGCAATACAATTCGTATATAACGATGTCATTGATATTGATAAGATATTCACCGAAAATGGTGTGGATGCAAGTTATTTTATTTCAGGGCCACCGGTAATGATTAAATCTTTTAAGCAATCTTTAATTAAAAATGGAGTGTCCGAAAGTAATGTTTTAACAGATGATTGGGAATAATTATTAATTACCAGATGAATATTTTACTAACAGGTGCAACAGGCTTTATAGGTTCTCATATAGCGGATTATTTGTTAAAAAGTAATCATGCTGTTTATGCTACCTGTCGTCATACATCTGATTTTGGAAAATGTACCACTTTTATTGATAAAGTAATATGGTTGAATCAAGATACCGATAATTGGCAACAAAATATCGAATATGTTGAACTTGATTTGCTAATTCATACAGCTTGGGCCGGGGTTTCTGCATCGCAGCGTGATGATTGGGATATTCAACTTTCGAATTTCCAGTTTTCGAGAAAGATTATTGAATTTTCATTGCAGTTGAATGTAAAAAAAATCATTTGTTTGGGTTCTCAGGCTGAATATGGACAGTTTGAATATAAAGTTGCTGAAGATCAAGTACCATATCCAAAAGATGCTTATGGAGTCGTTAAGTTAATGACTTTATATTATCTTCGTAATATTGCCGATAAAAACATAGTTAACTGGTATTGGTTACGTGTTTTCTCAATTATCGGACAAAATGAAAATGATAGTTGGTTGTTGCCACAGGTAATTAATAAGTTGCTATCAGGGAATGAAATAGAACTAACTGAAGGAAAGCAATGTTACGATTACTTGTTTATTGATGATTTTTTAAATCGATTAAACTTAGTAATTGAAGAGCAAAAAAACTTATCTGGTGTATATAATGTTTGTTCTGGTCGAAGTGTGGAAATTAGAGAATTATTGTTGCTGGTTGCAGATAAACTAAAAATAAGTAATACGAAGCTTCTTTTTGGGAAAATTCCTTATCGTGAGAATCAAAATATGTATATTATTGGCTCTACCGATAAGTTCGAGAATTGTTTTGGAAAATTAATCTACGAAACTCTGGATGAAACTGTAAGTAAGATTTCCAATTATTATCAAAATAAACTTTAAATGAAAGTAGTTACTTACATAGCACGTTTTCTGAAATCTAAAAACATTGATACTGTTTTTGAATTGCAAGGTGGTATGATTACACGTATAATCGATGAGTTATATCGCGAAGGTGGCATTACAATTGTGAGTGTGCATCATGAGCAAGCAGCGGCAATGGCAGCCGATGCTTATGCTCGTGTGAAAAACATACCAGGTGTAGCATTGGCAACCAGCGGACCAGGAGCTACAAATTTGATTACAGGAATTGGTAATTGCTATTTTGACTCCGTTCCGGCAATTTTTATTACCGGACAGGTAAATCTCAACGAACTAAAAGGCGATAGACCAATTAGACAACTTGGTTTTCAGGAAACCGACATTGTGTCTATTGTGAAACCAATTACTAAAGCTGCTTATGCTATAAAATCGGCAAACGAAATTCCTACCGTGTTGCAACAAGCATTCAAAATAGCAATGGAAGGTAGGCCAGGGCCGGTTTTGATTGATATTCCGATGAATTTGCAACATGCTGAGTGTGAGGAATTTTTAGCTCATGAATCGTCAGAAGCAAACCAGTTTTCAGATGATTTACAAAAAAAAATTATTGCTGAATTCAACGAAGCATTATCAAAAAGCAAACGACCTTTAATACTAGCTGGAAGAGGTGTGAGGACTGCCGGTGTTGTAAATGAACTTATTCAATTAACAGAATATACCAATATCCCAATTGTTACATCGCTAAATGGATTAGATGTTATACCGTATAATCACGCCAACAGAGTTGGTTTTATAGGTTCATACGGAAACCGTTGGGCTAATTATGCGTTGGGTACTTGCGATTTGTTATTGGTGTTGGGTAGTAGATTAGATTTGCGTCAAACTGGAGCTGATGTGACATCATTCAGCGAACGAAAGAAAATTTTTCATATAGACATCGATAAAGGCGAATTAAAAAATCGTATTACTGATTGTTCAGTCTTACAATCTGATTTAGGAGTTTTTTTGATAGAACTTTTAGCTACTAATTTGAGAACCATTGATTATACCAACTGGTATAACGAAATAAGCGCCAAAAAACAAGAGCGAACAGATACTGCTGAGTTATCAAACATTAAAGGTATTAATCCTAATAAATTTATTCATTCTTTATCAAAGTTGTCAAAAATGGCCAAAGCATTTTCATCCGATGTTGGTAGTAATCAGATGTGGGTGTCTCAGTCTGTTGAATTGACTGAAAATCAACTTTTATTGACTTCAGGTGGAATGGGTGCAATGGGATATTCGTTGCCAGCAGCTATTGGAGCTTGTTATGCGTTGAATAAAGCACCTGTGGTTGCTATTTCGGGCGATGGAGGCTTTCAAATTAACATACAGGAATTGCAAACAATTCGACGAAATAATTTACCTGTTAAAATAGTTATAATTAATAATCATTGCCTAGGAATGATTCGCCAGTTTCAGGATAGTTATTTCGAAAGTAATTATGCATCAACCGTTTGGGGGTACTCAGCACCAAACTTTGTGGCTGTGGCAAATGCTTACGGAATTCCAGCTTTGAAAATAGATAATGAAAACCAAATTGCCGAAGGTCTATCAAAGCTGTGGGAAAATCCCAATGAACCATATTTATTGGAAGTTACAGTAGATATACACACCAATGTGTATCCTAAAATGCTTTTTGGAAACCCGATAACGGAAATGGAATATGAGTGATTTTTATTCAAATTAATAAATCAAAAATGTCATTATTAAAAGATATAAATTTAGTTTTTAAGCTTATAGAAGGGAGAAAACAAAAGAAAATTCAAAAAAGAAATTTTGAACATAAATTGTCTCAATCTGTGCAAAAGATTTTAAACAGATCTGATAATATTGGTGAGTCTCTTATTCTATTTAAAGAAGAGACACTTGAAAAAGTGTGTTTTTCTAAAGTATTTAATTTAGCAGAAGCAAGTAATGTCCAATTTTTTTATCCCAAGATTGAACTTAAAAGATTTTATAATGCAACAATTTATGCAGCATCAGATTTTATTATCACTGATAAATATGCTATTTGGGATAAATATTATTTTACTCAATTCACTAAATTAATTCCTCATGATGAGGATATTGTTAAAGTTGATAATGGAAATATTTTCATAAGTAAACCAAATGAAATTTTCCAAATTGAGAATGGTTTTTCATTTTGTGGAGTACATAGCAATATATGGTCTCACTTTTTAGTTCAATTTCTACCAAAACTTTATTTACTTAAGCAAGCCATAGAAATAGTTAACTCAAAATTAACTGTAATAATACCATTTTATAGTGATGTTCAGATTAAAGAAATTGTACATTTTTTG
>CAIWIS010000152.1 GCA_903912795.1 uncultured Bacteroidales bacterium | reverse complement strand
GAAGACAGCGCTTACGAGAAATCGAGCGAGATTGAGAATCGTTTTTGGAAGAAAATGATGGATGAGCATGGCAATGCCAAGAAGTACGAGAGTAATATTATCAACCGATTCAAAAAAGGCGAAACGCCTGAGATTATTATTGTGGTTGATAAGCTGCTTACCGGCTTTGACGAGCCTAAAAATACGGTGCTTTATCTGACCCGAAATTTGCAGGGACATAAGTTATTGCAGGCCATTGCCCGTGTAAACCGTATTTATCCCGATAAGGATTTTGGCTACATCATAGACTATTATGGCGTTATCGAGAATCTGGATGATGCGCTGGAACTTTATTCTACATTTGAAGAGTTTGATGATGATGATTTAGTGGGAACACTGACCAATATCAACGAAGAGATAAAAAAACTGCCTCAGAAACATTCGGAGTTGTGGGATATTTTCAAAACAGTGGTGAATAAGCGTGATGCCGAAGCTTATCAGGTGTTGTTGAAAGATGAAGCGGTTCGCGCTATTTTCTATGATAAACTGGCTGCCTTTGCCAAATCGTTGAAGCTGGCTTTCTCGTCGATGGAGTTTTACAAGCAGGTAGATGAAAAGCATATTAAACGTTATAAAACGGATTTGACGATGTTTATGAAGTTACGGTTGGCGGTAGTGGAGCGTTACAGCGATACGGTGGACTACAAGCAATACGAAGGGCAGATTCAAAAACTGATTGATACGCACGTAACTACCGAAAAGGTGGAAGTGATAACAGAACTGGTCAATATCTTTGACAAGGAGAAATTTCAGCAGGAAGTAGAAAATACAACGGGTAAGGCTGCCAAAGCCGATAAAATTGCCAGTCGTACTGCTAAGCATATCACTGAGAAAATGGATGAAGATCCGGCTTTCTACAAGAAGTTTTCGCAGATGTTGCGGGAAACTATTTTTGAATACGAAACTCACCGAATCAACGAAGTGGTTTATTTGATGCGGGTAATGGAAATCATGAACAATGTGTTGGCACATACCGACAGTGATATACCTGAGGTGCTGAATGATAAAGATGTGGCGAAAGCTTTTTATGGGTTGAGTGTGGAATCGCTGAGCGATAAAATAAAAGATACGGCTATTCTAAAGGAAGTTTCCACCCAAACAGCACTGAAAGTAGATGAACTGGTTCAGGAAGCTGTGTTGGATAATGGTATTCCCATTGTCGACTGGCAGGTGAAATCCAATATCACAGGAAAGCTATTGATTGAAATTGGTGATTATCTGATTGACGAGGTGCGCGATAAATACAGTGTTGAACTGTCGTTTGGAGAGATGGATGAGATAGCTAAGAAGTATATTGATGTAGCAAAAACCCGTTACAAATAATGACTGATTTTATAGAATACGGTTCGAAACGAATTGATTTCAGACTGGAATATTCGGATAGGAGAACGTTAGGCATTACTGTAACACCCGATTTGGATGTACTTGTAAAAGCTCCGGTGGATACTGCTATTAATGTGATTAAAGAACGACTTCGAAAGAAAGCGCCCTGGATTATCCGCCAATTGAGTTTCTTTTTATCGTTTCAACCACGGCTTACCGATAGAAAATTTATTGGTGGAGAAACACATTTATATCTTGGCAAGCAATACAGACTGAAAGTTATAAGTTATGAGTTGGGAGTTATGAGTGGTGATAGCGTTAAGTTAAAGGGTCAGTTTCTGGAAGTGCATACAGGAAAGAAAGACAAGGTAAAAGAGTTAGTTGAGGAATGGTATCTAGATAAGGCGAAGGTTAGATTTCATGAAATTGCAGAACCATTATTTAATTCGTTTACTTCAAAATACAACTTATCACTTATTACTTATCACTTATCACTCCGGCAAATGCCTACCCGTTGGGGGAGTTGTACTGCAAAAGGGCGAATCATTCTTAACCCTGAATTAATTAAAGCCCCCAAAGCCTGCATTGAATATGTAATAGTACATGAGCTATGCCATTTAATCCATCACGACCATACACAGAAATTCCTAGACCTGCAAACCCGCGAAATGCCTGAATGGGAAAAATGGAAGAATAAATTAGAGAGGCTGTTGGCGTAGATTTTTATTGGTTAATTAATTCAATTTTGTATTAGGCATCTATCATTCATTTTTCCTTTTTGTTGCATTGCCATGCTTTTAGTAATAAGGTGAAGGTTGCTGTTAGAGGTCTGAATTTTTAATCA
The DNA here is from genome assembly GCA_903912795.1 of uncultured Bacteroidales bacterium. Lineage (GTDB taxonomy): Bacteria > Bacteroidota > Bacteroidia > Bacteroidales > Paludibacteraceae > Paludibacter. The sequence continues at coordinate 2,973 of CAIWIS010000152.1, read as the reverse complement.
GAATAATCCGTTTAAAGAGGAATCAGGTTTAGTTTAATAAATTAGTTTTTTAAGGTTAAGAAAGAATGTTCGGAAGATGTAAGATTTTCAGGCATTTTTATTCAACATTTACTGCTAAGCTTCAATGAAAATTCATTAAAATGACTTGGAAAATATAATTAAAGATTATTATTTTGTTAGTAATGATATATATATTACATTTGTAACGGAATATAATACTATATAGATTATGAAACAGTCAGATATACAGGCAGTTGTAAATGAACAAACCGAATCTTTTCGTTCATTCGAGTTAGGGATAAGCAGGGAGTTGCTTCCATTGTTACCGGTTTCCACATCGCATGCTTTGGTTGTTTCAGGAATCAGACGATGTGGAAAAAGTGTTTTATTGCATCAATTTGTTAGAAATGAAATAGAAGATGTGTTCTATTTTAACTTTGCTGACATCCGACTCTATGATTTTTCGGTAAACGATTTTGTTTTGCTGGATGAAATAGTGAAGGAAAGTGGAAAGAAAATACTTTTTTTCGATGAAATTCAATTAGTGAAAGGTTGGGAAATCTACGTTCGGCAAAAATTGGATCAAACAATAAGAGTTATCATTACTGGTTCTAATGCACAGATGTTAAGCATTGAATTGGGTACAAACTTAACTGGTAGACATATTTCAAAAGAATTATTTCCATTCAGTTACAAAGAATTCTGTTTATTGAACAACTTTGATTTAAGCAGAGATAGTTACGTAAGTTACTTAGAAAAGGGAGGATTTCCGGAGTATCTGAAAACAAACAACAAAGATTTGTTGAGTTCGTTGATTGAAGATATTATTTACAGAGATATAGCTACACGCTATGCAATAAGGGATGTTAAGGGGTTGAAAACACTTTGCATTTATTTGATGTCAGTAGCCGGAAATCGAATAAGTCCAAGTAAACTCACTTCGGTAATTGGAGTAAAATCGCCCTCTACGGTATTGGAATATTTATCACATTTTGAATCGAGTTATGTTATAAATCTTATTTCAAAATTTTCATACTCCTTAAAAAGTCAAATGCTTTCGGAGAAAAAAGTATATATTGTTGATAATGGGTTGATTAATGTAAGTTCTATTTCATCCTCAAAGGATTTGGGTCGAAAATTTGAAAATACAATTTATTGGAATATCCGGAAATTGACAAAAAGTATATGGTATTTCGCTGATAATGAGTCGGAGTGCGACTTTGTTTATAAGATGAACGATGCATACTTTGCCATACAAGTGTGCTATGAACTTCACAACGACAATCAGGAAAGAGAAATAAAGGGTATTTTATCAGCCATGAAATATTTTAATCTACACGAAGGTGTAATAATTACTTTAGATCAATCCGATTTAGTTATTATCGATTCGTATAAAATTAAAGTTATTCCGGCATTTAAATTTGAGTATAAGTAGCATTAATACCCATAATTCATTAAACAACATTCAAAGGCATCACCCTCTCTGAGTTTTAAAAAACACTCAGAGTGGGTGATTCTTTTTTATAATTATTTTTAAAATAAATAATATGCATTTATATTGTTGATTAACAATGATATATGTGCTATTATTTGTTTCCGTGTGCGCACACAGTATGTAATTTTGTATTGATAATTCAAAATTGTTTGTATCTTTGCATTTAATTACTGTGTGCGTACACGGTTTGTTACTATAAATGCATGAAAAACGACAATTCCAACTTACGTATAAAAGATATTGCTCGCATGGCGGGTGTGTCTGAAGGTACTGTCGACCGTGTTTTGCACAAACGTGGCGATGTGTCCATTAAAAGTTTGGAGGCTGTAACCAAGGTGCTCGATGAATTTAATTACACACCCAATATATTGGCTCGTTCGTTGGCATCCAAAAAGATATTTCGTTTCATTTATCTCATTCCACAAAATCAACCTGGCGATTATTGGTCAACGGTTGAAAAAGGATTTGAGATGGCAATGCCCGAGTTTGCAGGCTATAATGTTTCATTCGAAAAAGCGTGTTTTGATCAGTTCGATGTAAATTCGTTTAATGATGTGGCGGATAAATTGCTTCAAAATTTGCCGGATGCTGTTTTTATTGCTCCTATTTTTAAAGATGAAACTCTACTGTTAACTAATCAGTTAAGCGAGTTTGGGGTGCAGTTTTCATTTATCGATTCTATGATTGAAGAAGCTGATTTTTTGACGTATTACGGTCAAAATTCAACGTTGAGCGGATATATTGCTGCTAAGTTTTTAGTGGAACAATTAAATACGAATGATTCAATTCTTGTTATTCGTACCAAACGTAAAGGCTCTGTATCCAATCAAACAAGAAATCGATATGACGGATTTATGAATTATCTGAAGGAAAACGATTTGGTTTCAAAACTTCAGCTCATTGAAGCCGAATTACTCGACGATAATGAAGCTTCCAACAAAGAGTTATTGCGCAATTTATTTAATCAAAACCCCAATTTGCGCGCTGCTATCACTTTCAATTCAAAGGTTTTTAGGTTGGCCAGAAAGTTTGAAGCCTTAGAAATCAACAATGTACGACTTATCGGATATGACTTGCTCGACGAAAATATAGCTTTTCTCAAAAAAGGTGTTATCTCGTTATTGTTAGCCCAACGCCCTGAAAAACAGTCTTATTTATCAGCAAAAGATATGTGTAAAAAATTGATTTTTAATCAGGAAGTCAATAAAATTAATTATATGCCCATCGATATTCTTATCAAAGAAAATATTGAAGCTTTTATGCATTTTTCTGAATAAAAAATAAACATCATTCAATTATATAATTGTAATTTGGTAAGAAAATATATAAATAAAAATAAAATGAAGAACTTATTCGATGTAAAGAATAAAGTGATTGTTATCACTGGTGGTGCCGGAATCCTTGGAAAAGGTATGGCAGAATACATGGCCGAACAAGGCTGTAAAGTAGTTATTTTGGATAGAGCCGATGCTGGTGTG
>CAIWIS010000151.1 GCA_903912795.1 uncultured Bacteroidales bacterium | reverse complement strand
ATTATACCGGATACGATCCTGAAGTTGGAAACGGTGTAGATTACGGAAACTATCCGCAATCACGTACAATTACATTAGGTTTAAATCTCGATTTATAAAATATACAACCACTCTTATCCCCTTTAGGGGTTAGGGGCAAAAAATAATTCAAAATGAAAAAACTAATTTATATATTTATTACTGCAACAATGCTTGCATTTACATCTTGTAACGATTGGTTATTGGAGCCAGCACCTGGAGTAACCAAACTCGAAGATTTTTTCACCGTAGGTAAAACAGCTATACAAACCACTAACGGAGCTTATATGCCACTTATGTGGGAGTTTAACTATACTTTTTTTCCTGAATGGTTTATAGGCGATGTAGCTTCGGACGATGCACTCAAAGGGGGTCAATCAATAGGTGATATGGCTGATGCCTACGACTTTGAGAATTTTAAAACAAACTCAAACAATAGCTTTTTGCTCGATTTTTACAGAGCACAGTATCAAGGCATAGCTCGTTGCAATTTGGGCATTCAGCAAATTCCACTTATGAAAAACGATTCGGCTATGGATGCACGCGTTCAGAAACGTTTAGTAGGAGAATTAAAATTTCTTCGTGCCATGTATTATTTCCGTTTGGTACGCATTTACGGCGGTGTTCCACTTACATTGGAACCTATCAATTCGTCGAACGATTGGAAAAAACCTCGTGCAACAACTACCGCTATTTATACACAAATTATTGCTGATTTAACCGATGCCAATAACGGATTATGGAAAAAAAGTCAGTATGCTGCTACCGATTTAGGTCGTGCAACCAAAGGAGCTGCACAAGCTATGTTGCTCAAAGCCAATTTGTATACAAAAGCTTATTCCGAAGCCAAACGTTGGGGCGACTCCATAATGCTATCCAACGAATATGATTTAGTAGCCAACTATGCCGATAATTTTACATTGGCTGGTGAAAATGGCAAAGAATCGGTTTTCGAAACACAATACATGGCCGATCCTATGAGCGACTATGGAGGCTCGCATGGTGAGGGTGGAGATGGATATACCCGCGGTACTTTTACAGTAATTTTGACTCGTTCACGCTCTTCAAAACTTGGTGGCGGCTGGGGTTTTAATAAACCAACACAAAACCTGTACAACGAATATGAAGCAAATGACCCGCGTAGAGATGCTACCATTTTGAATCCGAAAGATGCCGAAATTGAAACACCTTCGCAAGAAATATATTTGGGTAGTCGCTATTTGAATCGCAAATATGCATTGATGAATGCAGATAATACTTTCTTAGCTTTAGACCATGCTACTCGTGGACCTATAAACAATAAAGTAATACGTTATGCTGATGTACTCTTGATGTATGCTGAGGCTTGTGCTGAAGCTAACGACCTGACTGGGGCTAAAAATGCACTTGAGAAAGTTAGACTTCGTGCTCGCAAAGGTGCTTCAATTTTACCTGCATTCCCCTACGGAACTTATGCCGATAACAAAACTGATTTGATAAAAGCTATTCGTCACGAACGCCGTGTGGAGTTGGCTATGGAAGGACATCGCTGGTTCGACCTTTGCCGCTGGGGTGTAGCAAAACAAACTATGGATGCCTACAAACTTACAGAAACTCCTGAAGCACAGGCTGAAATGGCAACTTTTATTGCTGGTAAACATGAATTATTCCCTATTCCAAGTCAAGAAATAGATTTGAATCCAATGACACAGAATCCACAATATTAAATCAAATTATCAAAATAAATATTTTAAAAACAATTAATTCTTCATTATTATGAAAACAAAAAAGATTTTATTTTTAAGCTTTGCAGCAGTTGCTATGCTTTTTAGCTCGTGTAAAACCGACGAACCACTTTCGGGCGTAACGCTTGATCAGGCTACTTTATCAGTTGCCGAACGCGAAACAGCAACTTTAGTTGCTACAAATCAACCAAAAGGCGCTGCAGGTGTAGTAGTTTGGTCAACTTCTAATGCAGCTATTGCTACTGTTGCCGGCGGTGTAGTAACAGGTGTAAAAAAAGGAACTGCTAATATCGTAGCAACTGTTGGTGCATTTACAGCTACTTGTGCTGTTACAGTTACCGAAAGTACTGACTTTAGTCCTTCCTTAACAGGAACTGAATATTATCCAATCATTTTGGATGGTGTTACAGCCAAAGCATTGGGTACTAAAATTAAAGCTGATTTACGTCCCGACGAGGCAAACAAATTCTTATATATTTGGGACCAAACCTATACTTCTAGAATACCTTCGGGTCCAAATTTTTATGGACAAGTGGAAAGTTGGGTTAGTTTAACTGTTGGTACTGTTGGTTGGTCGGGTGCTGGTTTTTGTGTAAAAACTGTTGGAAATGAAACTGCACTCGCTAGTTTAAAAGCTGTTACTGATAATCCTGAGAAATATTATCTGCATATTGGTATTAAAAGTAAAGAAAATACTACACATGCTATTATCATGGGTGGTCAAACAGAAATAAAATTTGCCATTGGCTCTGCAGGATTTGTAGATGGTAATGCAACCTACCCTGCACTAGCTGATTTTACACGTGATGGCGAATGGCGCGAAATTGAGATTCCAATGACTACTATAAAAAACATGGGTTTGACTTATTCTAACTTTGCAACTAATCCAAATATTTTCGCTTTTTTAAGTGGCGGAGTTGCCGGAAGAACAATTGATCTTGATGCTGTGTTTATCTATAAAAAACAATAGTCGATCAAATTTTTAAATAATGTGTAGCGGGTTTGAATGCATCCGCTACACTACAAATTTTTGTAAATCACACCAAAATGGTCACACACATGTTTCGTTTGTTTTTTTTGATGCTTGCAATCCTATTGGTAGCTTGTAAACCCGACGACCCTATTGTTATAGCTAAAGGCGTAACGTTGGATAAATCGGAAATTACGCTCGAAGCTGGCGATTCAATTACCTTGGTTTCCACCATCGATCCTGTGGCAGCT
>CAIWIS010000150.1 GCA_903912795.1 uncultured Bacteroidales bacterium | reverse complement strand
TCTTTCGTAACCTTAAAAGTCATTCTTTTACTCTGCTATTTATTCTACCTGCTTTAATTTTCTCTTTGCATTTGAATTCTCATGCAGCAGAGGCAGCATCTACCAATCAATTGACCGTGCAAAATCCAGGAATAATTAAACATTCAGATGTTGTTTTTATGTACGATCAATATAAGAACTATAAAGACTTCGGATGTACTATGCTGGGGTGGGAAGGTAAGAAAGACAAGCTTCACATTCAAAATGCCTATAACAATGGATTGCGACTTTTTGCTGTTAGCATCGGACTGCTTACTGAGGTTACAGATATAATTAAGTTCGATGAGGAACACTGTTTAGAAGGGTCTGTCGTCGACTTTGGAGGTGAACACTTTGTATGTCCGTGGCTTTGGGATGCGAAATACAAAAACCACAGAGCTTACTGGTGGTGTACCAATACGCCTTATGTGAAAAATTATTTTGCATCTACTATGGCACGGCGTATGACACTTGGAGCTACCGGTCTGCACGTAGACGATTTTAGAGGTGGTGCAGGAGCTTTGGCTTATATTGGAGGATGTTTCTGTCCTCATTGTATGAATGGATTCACTAAATGGCTTCAAGCGAAATTAGTGAGTGATAAAATGATAAAGACACAGTTGTCTGAAGCAAATGTGCCAAACCTGGAACAATTCAATTATAAAGAATTTCTGACCCAAAAAGGCTACAACAAAGAGAAGTATCTGAAAACCTATAAGACTGCTCCACTCTATTCGTTATTTGCTGAGTATCAGATTGAGAGTGCAGTTAGTTTTATCCGCGATTTACATGCACAAGCCAAGAAAGTTTCTGGAAACCCTAAGCTCACATTGAGTGCCAACGATGATTTGACCGATGAGCATGGAAGAAGCATGGCTCCTTATCTAAGTTATTTATGTGCAGAACTTCAACAGCATCACGCAGAAACTTTAAGCCCGACAAACGCTCCCATTTATTCCTATAAGTTAGGTGATGGCTTTCGACGTCCCTTTACCAGTACAGCATCCGGTCATGATTGGGCTTTTATCAAGATAAACAAAAAAGTATGTTTGGTACGGTCTTGGACGGCACTTTCTTATGCTATGGGACATAATTTTATGGCACCTGCCTATCAGTGGGCCTATACAGAGAAGCTAGGTACTCATTGGTATACTCCTGAAAAAGGGGATTTTGAAGGGATTTACCGCTTTATTCGCGAAAATGCAAGCTTGTTTGACAATTACGAACCGATAGCGCCCACCACCCTTATTTACGACAATAAAGCCAACCGTTTGTCTCAAGATTCAGATGCAATAGTCAGAAAAATCAGCATCGAATTGGTGAAGAAGAATATCCCATTTAAGATTGAGATTGCTGGAGATGAGTTTCTGCCGCAATATAGAATTGAAAAAAAAGAGATAGGCAATGCAAAAGCAGTGATCCTTGCCAAACAACCGCTGATGGATAAGGAACAACTAAAAGTGATAGAATCGTCCGAAAAACTAGGCCGTGTGGTTCGCTGGCCTGATGCTGCTAAATTAGAGTCCCTTATCGGCACACCGATAAAGATTAGTGGTGGCGCATCAGAAAGGGATTCAATTATGGTCATTTTGCGTCATAATCCAACGAATAAATTTGCACCCATTGTTATCCATGTTTTGAACAGAGATTATCAGGCAACAACCGATATGATGCGCGAGAAAAAGGATTTTTACATTGAAATTGATAGCAAAGTTTTGAATAACAGGCAATTTTCAAAGGCGAAATACTATACCCCTGATTTATCGAAAGCCACTTTTGAAAAGTTTGGTCAGTCAGAAGGCACACATTTTACAACTATTGAAAATTTGAAGGTGGAAAATGGGAAATCTGTGGTAAGAATTAAAGTGAATAAATTGAACGAATGGGGAATTATTGCGCTCGAATAAAAAGAGGAGAAGGTGTTTGCTCAGTTTTGAAAAGTATTACATTATCAGCTAATAATCAATTTTTGAACAAATGAAACTAAAATATTTTATTATTGCAGTCCTCTCTGCATTAAGTAATAGTTTTCATCCATTATACAGCACACCTCAGGTTGTAAATTATGAATTAAATGGGAAACTGCTTGAACGAAAACAGATTGCCACTTCCATCAAAGCAAGCTTACAAATCGTTAACGCCGGAATACCGGGCAATAACTCCTCAGACCTCCTCAAAAGGTTTGATCAGGAGATTAATCAGGCAAAACCCGACCTGGCGATAATCATGGTAGGAACAAATGATATGCTGAATACGAAAAATTTGGTCACTTACAGCAATTATAGGTCTAACCTGAGAACGATGGTTACTCGTTTAAAGGCAAAGGGTATAAAACCACTATTAATCTGTCCACCTCCAGCGGATACCACTTATTTATACGAACGACATGACCGGAAGGCTTATGCAGAAATGCCCAATGAGAAAATGGATTCAGTGAGGAATATCATCAAAGAACTTGCTGTGGAAAATAATTGTGGTTATGTAGATGTTTACGATGCTTTTGTAAAATTGAATGTGCCTAAACACAATAGTGACGACTATATTCGAAACGAGATAAATAGCAATGCCAGAGATGGTGTACACCCCACTCCCAAAGGATATGATTTAATCGCAAAAGCGGTATTTAATTATCTGATAACAACTAAAACAGTGTTTTCTGGAATGAAGATTATCTGTTTAGGTGACTCGATTACCAATGGCGTTCATGTAAAAGGCGCTGGAACAGCAATAGGAGAGACCTATCCCGGAGTTTTGTATCGTTTGTTGGATATTTATATTCAGAAAAATTAGTTTACCATCAAAAAAATACATGCACTCAAATAATTAAAAAATATTGGATGACGGATAAACTTTCTGGCATCTGTAAAAATCAAAAAGTACAAGTAATCAAAAAATACAAGTAATATGAAACTTATCTCTCGTCTTTGTGTAGCAATTTCATTTGTATTAATAAGTAGCGTTCCCACAAAAGCTTATGCCATAAACCAAACCATCAATGCCGACCGTTGGCTCGAACTCGACTTGTATTGGTTCAGTCAGAAGAACATCGACAGCTCTGCGAATATGTTTTTTCAAAAGTACTCGCCTATGTTTAAAAATATTACTGGATGGAAAGGTATTATCATAAATACAGGGTGGGTTCCCGAATATGTATTTCAGTGGAAAGGTAATTTGAACGAACGTATTTCAATGCCCAAACAAATGCATCATTGGGACTGGTTCGACATAAAAGGTACTTTATCAGGTTCTACTACAGAGCGCATGGAAAAATGGAAAAAACGCTTTACCAACGTACAAAAACGAGAAAAGGTTATTTATGAGCCTTGGACCTACAACGATCTGAAAAATCTCATCACGGCACTAAAGCGTGAATCGCGAAAATATGGAATAGACAGCCTTAGAGTTGGAGGTATGTCTGTTGCCTGGGAAAGTATTTACGATGGTGAACCTATGGAATTTACCAATAAACATCCCGAAATATTTCGTAAATTGTTTTGGAACATTTTTTACCTTCCGGCAAAGCTAAGAGCCGACAATACGAAATATGCAACATACCCCAATGGCATACAAGAAGGCACTGCCTTTACCGAATTTATTGCCAGACAATGGGGAGACCTCTCCCGAAGAATTGGCTTTGAGGCAATTGTATTGCGCGACAGCTATATTGGTAGTGCTGTTTATGCCCGCAAAGGCCCATATGGGTTAACTGCCCCGGCTGATACAGCTATTGTAAAAAGTTTTACAAATGCGACTGCCGATTTAATACGATTAACAAAATATTATAACCCCAAATCGCTTGTTATTGGCTATTCGAATGGTGCAAGCACGATTGGAGAGTGGCGTGTTAACTGTGTTGACCTTGAGAAAATAGCCAAACAAGGTTATTTAGATGCTTATATTGACCAAACTTGGGCTGCCTGTTTTAGTGAACCAGCCCAGGTAAGGGAAACCTACTGGAACAAGCCAAACGAAGGGTATACCTACCAATTATCATACGTATTGTTGCACGCAGCTCAATTGGCAGAAACGAAAACCCGACATTATGTATTGGTAAATACCTGGGATGCATGGGAAACGTGGGATGTTATTCATACAGTACCCGAACGCGTGCGTTGGGAAATATGGGCTTACCACCATGCAGCAGTTAAAATGCCTCAGGGACTAAAGATGCCTTCCGGTTCATATATTTCATGGTGTAGTAGGGGGAAAAAGTTGCTTTCCGATGAAGATGTTAATTTCCTGACTGAAAATTTAAATTCTGCCATAATAGATGCAAAAAAAACGAAAGAGGTTTTTGGACCTACCTTGGT
>CAIWIS010000149.1 GCA_903912795.1 uncultured Bacteroidales bacterium | reverse complement strand
TTTTTTTTAAAAATAATATTGCTTTCGAAATTTGTGTCAATGCCAACGATGCATTAATACAAATTGAAAAGCATCAGCCAATTATTATTGTAAGCGACATCATTATGCCCGGAATGAATGGATATGAATTATGTAAAATCCTAAAAAATAACCCTGCTACGAAACGTATTCCGGTTATTTTGCTCACCTCGCTACAGGATCCGCACGACATAATAAAAGGATTGCAAGCTGGAGCAGATAGTTTTATTTCGAAACCTTACGATGAGCAGTTTTTGATTTCGCGCATCAATCACTTGCTCGATAACAGTAAAAATGCTGTGGAGCTGCCAGATGATGGAGCTGTAAACCTACTATTCGATAATGTAAACTACGAAATAAATTCGGATAAAAAACAGGTTATCAATTTATTACTTTCGGTTTACGAATCGGCTATACTCCGAAACAACGAGTTGGTGGCTATCAAAACAAAATTGGAGGAAACAAACCTCACCCTCGAACAAGCTAACGAAGATTTGGCAGCATTTGCACATACTGTTTCGCACGATTTGAAAAATCCGTTGAATGCCATAATGGGATTTAGCGAACTATTAATTCAGAACAAACGCTGTCAGTGTTGCAAGGAGGAGTTTTCATATATGGACATAGTAAATAAATCGTCGAAATCGATGCTCAATTTAATCAACGATTTGCTCAATTTTGCTAAATCGGGTATTACGGAAATTGAAAGAACTAAAATTGATTTATCTAAAATTGCACTGGGAGTTGTGGAGGACATTAAACTTCGCAATCCTGAATACAACATGAAAGTACAGATTGCTAACGATTTATATGCCGAAGCTGACCCAAAACTTATGCAAATTGTTTTCGACAACCTACTGGGTAATGCCTGTAAGTATTCACAAAAATCGAATAATCCAACAATCACAGTTGGAAAAACCGAACAATTTGGACAAGAAGTAATTTTTGTAAAAGACAATGGTGCAGGCTTCGACATGGCAAAAGCCGACAAACTATTTCAGCCATTTCAACGCTTACACTCCAATGCCGAGTTTAAAGGTACCGGCGTAGGACTTTCGACAGTAAAAAAAATTATTGAAAGACATGACGGGCGCATTTGGGCTGAATCGGAAGTAGGTGTTGGCTCTGTGTTTTATTTTAAAATAAATTAAATAGTTAGATTGCAAAAATATTAACCAATTAAAGAAATTTTTCTTTTAATCGCCAACAATATCGTACTTTTGTTGTTTATAAGTATGAAATAATAAAAGAGAAACAAATAAAATTATCGCCCCAAGCCCCTTAAGGGGATGTGAAATAGTCCCGAATGGTCTATCTTTAAGCCCCTTCAGGGGTTTGGGGCTGTTTGTTTTGTAAATTAAATAATTTAATGGGTATAAGCAGTATTAAAAAAGGAGACAAAATTGTCATTATTGGTGGTGGATTTGCAGGATTGCAATTAGCCAAAACGCTTACAAAAGCAGAAGTAAATGTAGTTTTAGTTGATAAACAAAACCATCATCAGTTTCAACCCTTGTTTTATCAAGTGGCAAGCGGACGATTAGAACCATCGAGTATTTCGTTTCCATTTCGGAAAATTTTTCAGAAAAACAAAAACATCGACTTCCGTATGGCCGATATTGTAAAAATTATTCCGGAGGAAAACAAGTTGATGACCGCCTACGACCGCTCTGTGAGCTATGATCATTTGGTGATAGCCACTGGCTGTAAAACAAACTTTTTTGGCAATAAAGAGATGAGTGAGAATGCGTTTTCGATGAAAACAACGCAAGAATCCATTGATATTCGAAACAAAGTACTTTTCAGTTTCGAAAAAGAGATTTTTGCTCGTCCCGAAGAAAAGCAGGCATGGATGAATATTATTATTGTAGGAGGTGGACCCACAGGAGTGGAACTATCGGGAGCATTTGCTGAATTGAAAAACGATATTATCCCTAAAGATTACCACAATATTGATGTTTCGAAATTCAACATTATATTGCTAGAAGGTAGCGAAAACACTTTGAATAATATGAGCGAAGCATCGCGCAAAGCGTCACGCGAATATTTGGAAGAGCTAGGTGTAATTGTAAAAACGAATACAATTATTAAATCGTTCGACGGTAATACTGCTACATTGAGTACAGGTGAAGAGATTCCGACCAAAAATGTGATATGGGCAGCGGGTGTTACGGGTAATATTATTGAAGGTTTAAAACCCGAACATATAATACGTAATCGATATAAAGTAGATCGTTACAATAAACTGGAGGGTTACGACAATATATATGCATTGGGCGATATTGCTGTAATGGAAACACCTAACTATCCTCAAGGACATCCACAAGTGGCCAATGTGGCCATTAATCAGGCAAAAAACTTGGGTAAAAACATAATTAAAGTTCATAAATCCAAACCATTAACCGAATATGAATACAAGGATTTAGGTATGATGGCAACCGTTGGTAAGCATAAGGCAGTAGTTGAGCTACCATTTATGAAATTAAAAGGGCCTATTGCATGGTATATCTGGATGTTTTTGCATCTGATGCTTATATTGAGTGTCCGCAATAAATTAGTCATATTTTTCAACTGGGGCTGGAGCTATTTTACACGTGATACTTCACTCCGTATTATCACAAACATTGAATATAAAAAAGAGAAAGTGACCGACTTCTAGTTTGTGTAACAAAAATCTATTTTACGAATCCCCGCAGTTCATTTGAGCAGGTGGGGATTTTTTTATGTAATAAATAAAATATAATTTTTGTGGTTAATGTGTTATATAATGCTAATAAAAAGGTCATTAACATTCTGAAATCTGAAAATTAACACTGTTGATTATATAATTTAGTTTGATTAT
>CAIWIS010000148.1 GCA_903912795.1 uncultured Bacteroidales bacterium | reverse complement strand
TGGAGCCAGCACCCATCGGGCCTTATGGGGAAAGTAAGATTGCGGCAGAGAAATACATAATTGGACGACAGACTACGGACAACAGACAACAGACAGCAGAATTTTTGGCTGCGCCAAGCGACATAGCCGATGACGAAACTCAGAATTCAAAACTCAAAATTCAAAACTTCTTCATCCTCCGTCCGTGCATGATTCATGGGCCAGGCAATAAGGGGAATCTGAATTTGCTATATAATGTGGTAAAAAAGGGCATTCCATATCCGTTGGGTGCTTTCGAAAATCGTCGCTCGTTTTGTTCTATTGACAATCTGAGCTTTGTGATAAACGGATTAATTACGAGCGATGTGACAAGTGGTATTTACAATGTGTGCGACGACGAAACTGTTTCGACCAATGAGTTGATTGAACTAATTTCGGCATCGTTGGGCAAAAATAGCCGTATATGGCATTTTAATAAAAAGGCAATTGAATTGGCTGCCAAAGCCGGTTCGGTGCTGCATTTGCCACTCAATACGGAGCGACTTCAAAAATTGACTGAAAATTATGTTGTATCCAACAGCAAAATTAAATCGGCATTGGGTATTAGTGCTATGCCCATTTCGGCCACAAAAGGCTTAACCAACACGCTCAAGAGTTTTAGTTTGTGATAAAAAAAACGAACACGAAAACGTGTGATTTACATTAAAACTCCGACGAAAAATGGAATCGTATGTTTTTAAAATCGTTTTGAGCCATTTGAAGCACATAACCTGAATCGGCCAAAAACACGTCTCTACCTTCTTTGTCGACAGCCATATATTGTGCTTTTCGCTTTTTGAAATTATCAAGTTCTACGGCATCATCACTTTCAATCCAACATGCTTTGTAAAGTGAAATGGGTTCCCAACGACATTGAGCTCCATACTCATGAAGCAAGCGGTACTGAATAACTTCGAACTGCAACTGCCCTACTGTTCCAATAATTTTTCGATTATTATATTGATTGTGAAACAACTGTGCCACACCTTCGTCCATTAATTGATTAATTCCTTTGTCCAACTGTTTGGTTTTCATTGGATCGGCATTTTCGATGTATTTAAACATTTCGGGCGAAAAACTTGGTATGCCTTTGAAATGAAGGTTTTCGCCGCTAGTCAACGTATCGCCTATTTTGAAAGTTCCAGTATCGGGTAAACCAACAATATCACCCGCAAAAGCCTCATCAACAGTCTCTTTTTTCTGAGCCATAAAAGCTGTTGGCGATGAGAAACGCATCATTTTTCCGTGGCGAATGTGTTTGTAATTTACGTTTCGTTCAAATTTGCCTGAGCAAATTTTAATAAATGCAATACAGCTCCTATGATTAGGATCCATGTTGGCATGAATTTTAAAAACAAAGCCCGAAAAAGCATCCTCATAAGGATTTACTTCGCGCTCTTGCGTCATAATAGCACGAGGCGATGGAGCAATTTCGACAAAGCAGTCCAACAATTCCTTCACACCAAAAGTATTCAAAGCACTTCCAAAAAATACGGGAGCCAATTGACCTGCAAGGTATTTTTCTACATCAAATTCATCGTAAACGCCATGAATCAACTCCATGTCTTCGCGCAATTTTGCTGCATCGCGCTCACCCACCAATTCATCCAATTCCTTGCTATTTACTTCAACATTAACTGACTCACTAACTGTTTGTTTATTAGGCGTATAAAGTTCTAAATTATCTTTGTAAATATTATAAACACCTTTAAAAGCAAAACCTTGATTAATTGGCCAGCTTAACGGACGAACATTGATACCCAATTCAGCCTCAAGCTCATCGAGCAAATCAAAAGCTTCTTTCCCTTCGCGGTCCATTTTATTGACAAAAATCATTACAGGCGTATTGCGCATACGACAAACACTCATAAGTTTACGCGTTTGAGCCTCTACACCTTTGGCAGTATCCACTACAATAATAACGCTATCAACAGCGGTTAATGTGCGATAGGTATCTTCAGCAAAATCTTGGTGACCAGGAGTATCAAGAATATTGATTTTATAATCGCGATACTCAAAACCCATAACCGAAGTGGCTACCGAAATACCACGTTGTTTTTCAATTTCCATCCAGTCGGATGTAGCTGTTTTCTTAATTTTATTCGATTTTACAGCTCCTGCTACGTGAATTGCACCACCAAAAAGCAAAAGTTTTTCGGTAAGCGTAGTTTTTCCTGCATCGGGGTGACTAATAATGGCAAACGTGCGTCTGCGTTGTATTTCTGATTCTATTGACATGCTTGTTTATTACGGGTATAGTGCTTTTAGTTTGTAAAGTTAGAAAGTTATAAAGTTTTTAAAGTTATAAGGCTTGAAAAGTTATAAGGTTAAATATGAGCTTTACCAATTTATCTCTGATTTATTATTTAATTTCAAATACTGATTAGTTGCCGAAAAATGACCACATCCAATAAATCCTCTGTAAGCCGATAAAGGCGAAGGATGTACAGACTTTAAGACCAAATTTCTTGATTGATCAACAAATGATGCTTTTTGTTGTGCATAATTTCCCCACAAAAGATACACTATTCCTTCGCGTTGTTCGTTGAGGGCACGTATGGCGGCATCGGTAAATTTTTCCCATCCTTTGCCTTGATGTGAACCTGCTTTGTGTGCTTCCACTGTAAGCGTAGCATTAAGCAGTAATACGCCTTGCTCAGCCCATCTAGTTAAATTTCCACTCAAAGGCATTTTAATTTGCAAATCACGCTCAATTTCTTTAAATATATTCACCAACGAAGGAGGAAATTCTATACCATCGTTAACCGAAAAGCATAGTCCGTGAGCTTGACCCACATTATGATAAGGATCCTGACCAATAATAACCACTTTTACTTTTTCGAACGGACAGCAATCGAAAGCATTAAATATATCTTTTCCAGCCGGAAAAATTTGATTCTGAGCATATTGACTTCGCACAAATTTAGTAAGTTCCAAAAAATAGCTCGATGTAAACTCTTCTTTTAGAGCCGCTTTCCACGATTGTTCAATTTTCACCTCCATTATTCAATCTAATAATTATACCTGATTGGCCTTAAGCAATGCCGCAGCTTGTTGTTGGGCAATTTGAGCTGCATTGGCCTCTGCAAGTAGAAAATCAACTTGTTTTTTACTCAATTTTTCTTCGTGAATCAATTGCATGTATATAATTAAACTAGCCCAAGCGTCGGTAGCCGCATAACGTTGTTGTTGTTCGGTAAGCGTTGTACTTTCCCAATTTGTAAGTTGCTGCGATTTCGAAATTTTGTGACCAAAAATTAATGCATATACTTTTTGCAAACCAAGTTCCAAAATTCCATACTCGCGAGCAATAGATTGTATATCAACAAAATTGGCTGGTTTAAATTTTTGAATTCTATTTAATCCGGCAAAATCATCACGAAGTGCCAGTCCAATTTTCATAATTTTTTCGTCGGCCAATAAATCAGCCAATTCTTTCGGAAAACCAATTTTATTAAGGCGAAAAAGAAAGCAATGTTCTAAACTTGAAATTTGAACTAACGAAATTTTATGATGCACACCACGCGTAAACGAAGGTTTCGTTTCGGTGTCAACACCTAAAAAAGCACTTTGTTTCAAAACAGCAACTGCATCTTTCACTTGCCAGAGTTCATCAACAAGCGTAATTTGTCCTTCAAATACCGAAATAGGCATTTGATTTACTTCCTCCTTTGATATTTTTGATTTAAACATAAATCTATTACAACAAAAGTTGATTATCATTCAAATCATCATCGTCCTGCAAAAAATTCAGAAACGAGTTTCTGTTTAATTTTGTTTTTTCAATTGATTGCTCATCATCCTCTATATTAAAACTTTCGCTAAACCTTACGGCATGTAAAGCCTTGAGTGCGTTTAGGTTTTTCTGCCCCCAATGCTGACCAAAAGCATCGATACAAACTACCAATGCATCGTTCATTATATCCACATCCATAGTTTGATAATTGGCAGCAAAATCTTTTAATTCCTGATAAATATCTGCTAAATCTTCGGATACAAAGGCGGCAATTGGCGTATCGCTAATAGCCATATCCGGATGAAAAACTTCTAAATACGAATCGTCGGCACCTAACAGTTGTTCTACTTGTTCTTTTACAAACAAATAATCTTCTTCAGTTACAAATCGTTCAGGCGCATCATCAAAAACACTTTCGACTACGGGTAATAATGAAGCTTTTAGATATAAAAATGGAAGTAATTTTACTGAACGCTGAATAAATTCTTTACGACTTTGTTCGGTAGCTTGCTCCAAAAACAAACAAGTTTCGGCCGCAACAGTAACAAATTCGATTACTGAGTGCGTATAAACTATATGGTCGGGTAATTTTTCAGATTCCATGATGGTTTTTTTAAACGTTGCAAAAGTAACAAAAAAAAGACAATATTCGAAATGAAACTTTTCAACACGAAATTGATTAAATTTCTCGAACAAATTGCACTAACTTATTGTTTTAATATTGAAAACTCTCCAATTTTTACACTTTAAATCAAAAGCCTTATGGAAGACAAGTTAGTTACACTTAAAACTTACGAAACTGTAGTAGAAGCTCTTTTCGATCAAGAATTATTGCGCGAAAACGGTATTGACTCAACACTTAATAACGAAAACATTGTTGAATTAATGCCCATGTTTGGTGACATAAACGAAGGTTTACGCCTGTTGGTATTCGAAAAAGATTTTGATAAATCGATTCAAACTTTAGAAGATTATCAACAAAACCTGTAATGCTATAAATTTACTTTCTATATATCAGTTAGCTTAAAAGTAGTATTGAACCAACCTGGTATACCGCAAAAGCAATAAACCAAGCCAATGCTGTGGTATAAACCATGGTAAATAATGCCCAACGCCAATTGGCCTCTTTGCGAATAGCCGCAATAACAGCCACACACGGAAAATAGATTAAAATAAACAGCATAAATGAGATGGAAGCCAGTGGTGTAAAAACATCCCTGCCTTTAAGCGATCCACTATTATGTTTTTGTTCTTTAATTCTATTTTTAAGTGTTTCGGTATCATTAACCGAAGCACTTTCGGACAAATACAAAACACCCATTGTACTGACAACAACCTCTTTAGCAGCCAAACCGGTTAGTATACTCACACCCATTTTCCAATCGAATCCTAATGGTGCAATGGCAGGTTCGATAGCATGTCCGAGTTGACCAATATATGATTTTTCTTGTTTCTCAGCTGTTTTTTCGTTATTTAAAACATCAATTAATTCGTTTTTTTGCTGCAACGATAATGACTTATTTTGCTGTACTTTACTGATTTGTGCTTCGAAATTCTTGCTGTAGTTTATATTGGTGGGAAAATAACCCAATGCCCAAATAAGCACCGATGCAATTAGAATTACATTTCCCATTTTTTTAATATATTCGCGCCCTTTGTACCACATGTGGAGGCTTGAGTTTTTTAAAGTTGGCTTGCGATATGGAGGCAATTCCATTACAAAAGGAACATCTTTTTGCTTAAATGCCACTTTACGAAGCCCCAATGCCGTTATAATACCTAATATTATTCCAGTAAAATAAATACCAAACAGCACCAAGCCTTGGTTTGCTGGAAAAACTGCCGAAATTATCAACACATAAACCGGAAGTCGGGCACTGCAGGACATGAATGGCGTGATAAGCATGGTTAAAATCCTATCTTTTTTGTTTTCGAGTGTACGAGTGGCCATAATGGCTGGAACATTACATCCAAAACCCATGATAAGTGGAATAAATGATTTGCCATGCAGTCCAATTTTATGCATTAGCTTATCCATTATAAACGAAGCTCGAGCCATATAACCCGTATCTTCCATTAACGAGATAAAGAAAAAAAGTATGAGAATATTAGGCAAGAAAATTATTACGCCCCCTACTCCACCAATAATTCCATTGACCAATAAATCGCGCAGAGCACCTTCGGGCATTGATTGTTGTACCCAATTCGAAAACAATCCTACACCAACATCGATCCAAGCCATGGGATAACTACCCAGTGTAAATGTAGCTTGAAACATTAACCACATAAAAAACACAAAAATTGGAAAACCAAAAAAACGATGCGTCAGAATATCATCGTATTCACGTTTTGACTTTCGTCGGTCTTGCTTAGTTACAAGATAAGTTTCCTTAAGCGCACCATCAATAAATCCGTATTTTGCATCGGTTAGTATCGTTTCCGATTTTTCGTTTAGGGATTTTTCAAGTTGATGTACAGTAGATTTTGCAACCGATTTAAGATTTTCATAATTATCGAATTGCTTTAAATAATGCAACATGGTTTTATCGGTTTCGAGCAATTTTATAGCTACAAAACGCGATGATATATTATCTCTAATCTTAGGATTTTTCCAAATTTCGGTCTGAATATCACGTATGCATTTTTCAATAATTTCGCCGTAATTGATATGAATATGACGTACAATAGGGTCTCTATCTTCGTACACTTCAATCAGTTTTGCAAACAAAGCATCAATACCTCGCCCTTTAGGCGCTACGGTTGGAATAATTGGAATACCCAGCATTTCGCTCAAAGCTACGTAATCAAACTTAACGGCTTTTTTTTCCAACTCGTCGTACATATTAAGTGCTATAACCACTTTAATATTCATATCAATAAGTTGTGTGGTCAGAAATAAATTGCGTTCTAAGTTCGAAGCATCTACCACATTGACTACAATATCGGGCATTTTCTCGGTTATATGTTTGCGCACATATAATTCCTCAGGCGAATATTCGGTTATGGAGTAAGTACCTGGCAGATCAACTAACCGAAAAACATAATCGTCCTTTTTTACTTTTGCTTCCTTGGCATCAACCGTTACACCGCTGTAATTGCCCACTCGCTCATGCGATCCCGAAGCAAAATTGAACAAAGTAGTTTTTCCGCAATTTGGATTGCCAACTAGGGCTATATTTATTGTTTTTCCTTTTTTAAGTGCCGAACGTTTGAGTTTTTCCTCGTCAATTACACCATTAAAATCAGCATCAGCACTTTGATAATCAGCAACCGACACCACTTCGATAAGACTAGCCTCGCTTCGACGTAACGAAACATTATAACCCATTATTTGGTATTCAACAGGATCTAACAATGGAGCATTTTTAACAACCTTCACCAATTTCCCTTTCACAAAACCCATTTCGGTTATACGCTTGCGAAAAGCTCCATGTCCAAGCACTTTGGTTATTATTGCCTCGTTACCCGTAGTAATATCCGATAAATAATTATTTTTCTTCGACATATTTAAACTTCGGTATTATTTATCTTAGAGGGAGAAAAATCAATTAAATCGCGCGACGAAGACGCCAGCAAACCAACCGACCATTTAATAATAACGAGCGAACTAACGATTGCTACTAAAGGGTCGATATACACTATATTAAAATACTTTGCCACCAGCAAACCAACTATTGCCGAAACACTGGTAAGCGCATCGGCCAATACATGCAAGTATGCCGCTTTAATATTATGATCCGACTCATGATGCTCGTGATGTAACAATCGAGCACTTATTATATTAACTATTAATCCAATTATTGCCACAATTATTGCGTCGTTATACACAATATTTTGTGGAACGAAAAACCTCTCCATAGCTTCGACCATAATAAATATTGCAAATAACAATAACATAAGCCCACTACTATAGCCCGATAGAGCTAAAATTTTGGAACTATCGCCTGTGAAACTCGATTTTTTTGAAAGCTTACGGACAATAACATAAGCTACCCAACTAAGACCAATAGCAAAAACATGCGATCCCATGTGAATACCATCGGCCAGTAAAGCCATTGATTTTGTGCTTATTCCATAAAAAACCTCCACTAACATGGTTATAGCAGTAAGCACAACCACCCATAATGTTCGTTTTTCGTTTTTGGATATATTCATCATTTTAAAAATTAAAATTTACATTTAGTCCTTTTTGCTTTTTAAAACAAATAACTTGTGAGTAGGTTTAAAATAAGTGTACAAAATTAATGATATAAAATCAGAATCAGGTATATAAAAATACATTCCAAACAAAATACCTATTATTAGGTATGAGTATATATTCGAAAACGAGCAATATTTCTCATTTTATTTCGTATTAGAATTAAATTTTTATATATTTGTGGCAAAATATATTACAAAAAAAAATTAATTTGCGATAGCATTTTTCCGATATATATTACAAACTATTCATTTTTGATGCTCTATATTTGCCAACGAATATTTCATGCTTTAAATAGGTATTTAAAATTGAGTATAAAAAACAAATAAAAAGAATTTTCAGTATTAACTCCAAAAACAATAGTGTTATGAACATTTCAATTGTAGGAACTGGCTATGTTGGCCTCGTATCGGGTGCCTGTTTGGCCGAAACTGGTGCAGTAGTTTACTGTATCGATGTAAATCAAAGCAAAATTGACAGTCTTAACAATGGCATTATGCCTATTTATGAGCCTGGATTAGAAGACATTGTAAAACGTAACGTTTTGAAAGAAAGATTATTTTTCAGAACAAACCTATCAGAAGTAGTTAACGAAAGCGATGCAATTTTTATTGCTGTAGGTACCCCGCCTGATGAAGATGGAAGTGCCGATTTGAAATATGTTTTAGGTGTAGCCCGCGAAATTGGCCAACACTTAAATAATTACTCGGTAATCGTTACTAAAAGTACTGTTCCGGTAGGTACAGCTAAAAAAGTGAAAGCAGCCATACAGGATGAATTGGATAAACGAGGTGTAAATGTTGAATTTGACGTTGCTTCGAATCCTGAATTCCTTAAAGAAGGTAATGCTGTAGATGACTTTTTAAAACCCGACCGCATAGTAGTTGGTGTAGAAACCGAAGCTGCCGAAAAAGTTTTAAAAAGACTATATAAACCATTTGTATTGAATAATCATCCAATTTTTGTCATGGATATTACTTCTTCGGAAATGACGAAATATGCTGCAAACTCCATGTTAGCTACAAAAATCAGTTTTATTAATGACATAGCCAATCTTTGCGAAATAGTTGGAGCCGATATTAATCAAGTACGTAAAGGTATAGGTGCCGACTCACGTATTGGTAATCGATTCTTATATCCGGGAGTTGGTTATGGAGGTTCTTGTTTTCCAAAAGATGTACAAGCTTTAATTAAAACTGCTAAAAGTTTGGATTACGATTTAAAAGTATTGCAAGCGGTTGAAGAAGTAAATATGAACCAAAAAACAGTACTTTTCAAAAAAATAATGAATCATTTTGGAGGTTATATTAAAGGTAAAACCATAGCAATTTGGGGATTATCCTTTAAACCAGAAACAGATGATATGCGTGAAGCACCATCGTTGGTTTTAATTGAAAGTTTACTCGAAAAAGGAGCAATTGTGGCTGTTTATGACCCCATTGCTATGCACGAAGCACAACGCGTGTTAGGCGACAAAGTGAAATTCTGCAAAGATATGTACGAAACACTTATTGGCGCTGATGCATTGGCAGTTGTAACCGAATGGAGTGAGTTCCGATTACCAAACTTCAAAGTTATGGAACGCCTCATGAACGATAAAGTATTGTTTGATGGAAGAAATATATTTGACCTTGAACAAATTGTAGATTTTGGCTTCAAATACCATAGCATTGGTCGTAGAGCTATAAATGTATAAAATAATGGATAACGGGAGTATGATTATTTCTATCTCCCGTTATTTGTTTTTTATATGAGTTACCAGTTTACTAATTCACCTGTTAAGGTAACACCATGAATATCATATATTTAATAATACATATTTTTGAATATGTAGTTTATTCGTATTTTGCTCTAGCATCAATTTATGTTTTAATTTTTGCCATAGGCTCAATATTTAAAAAAAAGCAAATCCTAGTTACTGCTTCCCGTTTGCGTAAGGTAGCTGTTTTAATACCTGGATATAAAGAAGATAATGTAATTGTAGAAGTGGCTGAAAAAGCATTAATACAAAATTATCCAACAGAAAAATTTGATGTAGTAATCATAGCTGATTCGTTTCAACCCGAAACAATTGCTAATTTGAAAAAATTACCCATTAAACTCATCGAAGTTTCGTTCGACAAAAGCACAAAATCCAAGGCATTAAACAAAGCAATGTCAATACTAACAACCGATTATGAGATAGCATTAATTCTTGATGCCGATAACGTAATGGCACCTGATTTTGTATCGAAAATTAACGATGCATTTGATGCTGGTTTTACAGTTGTGCAGGGACATAGAGTTGCCAAAAACACCAATACTTCATTTGCAGTTTTGGATGCGGTGAGCGAAGAGCTCAACAACTCCATTTTCCGAAAAGGACATCGTATGCTAGGACTTTCGTCGGCTCTTATAGGCTCCGGAATGGCATTTGACTATGCACAATTTAAACAACGAATGACTGAAATTCATGCAATTGGAGGCTTTGACAAAGAATTGGAATTAACCCTATTGCGCGATGGATACACTATTGAATACTTAAACGATGCTTTGGTTTACGATGAAAAAGTTCAGAAAGTAGAAGTATTTGAAAACCAACGAAAACGTTGGTTATCGGCCCAATTTATCTACTTTGGACGGTTCTTTTTCTCAGGTGTAAAACATCTTTTACTGAATGGTAATATCGATTTCTTTGATAAGGTATATCAAATGGTTTCGCCACCTCGCGTTTTGCTTTTAGGAATAACTACCATTATTACAGCATTTTACATGTTTATTCAAATTGCATTCCCTGAAAATGAAATATTATCAATATCGTCTGAGTGTTGGTTTTCGGTATTTGGATCAGTAGTTGTGGCTTTTTTATTGAGTATACCATCAAAGTTTTACAACAAACAAACATTCAAAGCTTTACTTACACTTCCTAAAGCATTTATTTCCATGTTTTTATCCTTATTCAAACTCAAAGGAGCCAATAAAAAATTTATTCATACGCAGCATGGGGCTTAATTAGTCAGAAAAGTTCATAAGGTTCATAAAGTAAGAGATAATCATATTTTCATATTATCTCATTATCATATTATCACATCAACTCATCAATATTATGAAAATAGGCATTGAAGGACAACGGCTTTATCGCAAAAAAAAACACGGCATGGACATGGTGGCGTTGGAGTTGATAAAAAACTTACAGCTCATCGACTCCAAAAATGAATATATTATTTTTGTGAAGCCAGATGAAGACCATACTTGTATTCCCGTAGCTCCCAATTTTAAGATTGTAGAACTCGGTGGTGGACCTTACCCCACATGGGAACAAATAGCATTGCCACGTGCAGCTGCTCAGTATGGGTGCGATGTATTGCATTGTACAAGTAATACAGCTCCAATATTTTGCAAAGTGCCACTAATCACCATTATACACGACATTATTTACCTCGAAAGTATAAGTATTTTCAAAAAAGGAGGTACTTTGTATCAGAAATTTGGTAATTTATATCGCCGATTGGTAGTTCCCATAGTTGCCCGAAAAAGTAAGATCATAACTACTGTATCAGAATTTGAGTGTAACCGAATGCGTCAGTTTATGGGGCTTGGTGACAAACTTGTAGCGGTATATAATGGTGTAGGCGAACATTTTAAAAAAATAACTGACGAAGATATACTTAAGTTAGCAAAAATAAAATATAAATTACCGGATCATTTTATGTTCTTTTTGGGAAATACCGACCCTAAAAAAAACACACCAAATGTACTGAAAGCCTTTGCTGAATTTAATGCTACGAGCCAAGTTAAATACAAATTGGTAATGCTCGATTATGACGAATCGGCCTTAATGCAGGTTTTGAACGACATTGGCCATCCCGAAATTCGAACGGATATAATCATGACAGGTTATGTACCCAACACCGAAATGCCTGCAATTATCAATCAATGTAAAGTATTTCTATATCCTTCGTTGCGTGAGAGTTTTGGCATTCCAATACTCGAAGGAATGGCTTGTGGTGTACCTGTAATTACGTCGAATACATCGTCGATGCCCGAAATAGCCGGTGATGCAGCTGCCATAGTTGACCCAACTAAACCAGACGAAATTGTAGCTGCCATACAACGAATATTATCCGACGAAGCCTATAAAAACGATTTATGTGATAAAGGGATGAATCGTGCCAAAAAATTCTCGTGGCGTGCTATGGCTGAAAGGTATTTGGAATTATATAAAAAAATTGCAAAATGAAACGCATTGGCATTCATACCATTATCGATTATGTAAACTACGGAAATCGTTTACAAAATTATGCTGCGCAGGAAATTTTGAAATCGCTTGGGTATGAAGTAGAAAGTATTGTAAATTACCCAACTAAGCCCATTGAAGCAGGACTTGCATTTACGTTGACACGCATTCGAAATGCTGTGAAACTCTCACCATTTACATTGATAAAAAAAGCCTGGCAGAAAATTATCGAACGTAAAAAACAAGCTTTATACCAAGCCTGCCAGCGAGCCAAAGCGCTGTCATTCAAAACTTTTTCGGACAAATACATTACTGAGAGTGATTATGTGTTGACTTTATCAAACATTCCTGAAAATTTAAATCAACAATACGATTTTTGCATAGTAGGTAGCGATCAAATTTGGAATCCAAACATAAGATATGGTTCATCGCTCGATTTTTTATCCTACGTTTCGCCCGAAAAACGAATTGCATTAGCACCAAGCATTGGTGTATCGGTAATTCCCGAAATCTACACCGAAAAATACAAGCATTATTTAAATGATATGGCTTATTTATCGGTACGCGAAGAAAAAGGTGCCGAAATAATTCAAAAGCTCACAGGTCGTAAAGCCGAAATATTGGTCGACCCAACACTGGTTTTAAAAAGCGAAGATTGGTCGAAAATTGCAACTCCTGCTAAAAACAAGCCTACCAATAAATATTTATTGACCTATTTTATCGGCGAAGTTTCGACAAAAAGATTAAAAATACTCCGAAAAATGGCAGTTGACAATCAATTGGAATTGGTAATGATGAATAGTTTACGCGATACCGACCGTTATGCAGCCGATCCTGCCGAGTTTTTGGATTATATTCGTTCAGCATCGTTGGTTTGTACCGATTCGTTTCACTGTATTATTTTTTCGATGCATTTTAAGAGTCCTTTTGTTGTTTTCGACCGCGAAGGAAAAAGTGCTCCAATGGGCTCTCGTATAGATACTTTGCTTGGAAAATTCCTATTCGAAGGCCGTAAACAACATTTACTTGAGAAAACGGATAAGTATTTTGATATTGATTTTAAACACGTTCCTTCCATTATGGAAATGGAACGAAAAAAGGTATATGATTTTTTGACAATAGCTTTGGAGTTTAAAGTCTAAGGTCAAAATGACGATAAAATATCAATTAATAACGGCGAAGCCCTATTATTGCGAAGCAAATAACGTGCGAAGCACCAAATAACGCGAAGCAAATAACGGCGTAGCCAGAAAAACGTACCAAGTACAAGAAAAAATGGCAATTAATCAACTAAAAACAGGTGCATTTCTATCCTATATCCTTATAGGATTAGGCAGCATCATATCAATACTTTACACACCTATTATGCTTCGGCTATTGGGGCAAAGCGAGTATGGATTGTATAGTTTAGTAGGTTCAGTTATTGCATATCTTGGATTATTTAATTTTGGTTTTGGAAGCGCATATATAAAGTATTTTTCGGTTTACAAAACCAAAAACGATAAAGAAGGGCTTGCTTCGCTTAACGGCATGTTTTTATTAATATTTTCGGCATTAGGTATTTTGGCTGTAGCTGCAGGATTAATTTTAGCCGTAAACTCTGACATAATATTTGGAAATAAACTTACTGTGTATGAATTATCAAAAGCACGTATTTTGATGATTATCATGGTTATAAACACTGCCATTAC
>CAIWIS010000147.1 GCA_903912795.1 uncultured Bacteroidales bacterium | reverse complement strand
TTTTGAAGCAGGCAAGTTGAAAACAGTTACTGAAAACACTTTTGTTTGCCCCGAAATTGAAGTGCGAATTTGCAATGGACATACTTTTGGACAGCTGGTGAGTTATATCAATTTAGGCGATAAAACGCTGATTTACTGTGGTGATGTTATTCCATTGTCGGCTAATGTGCCTTTGGCATGGATTTCGTCCTACGATATTTTCCCCCTTTCGGCTATGGAAGATAAGAAAAGGCTTCTCGACGAAGCTGTCGAAAAAGAACAAATCTTATTTTTTGAACACGATTTCTATACCGAATGTTGCACCGTAACGTCGAACTACAGCAAGCATAAAGTGCTGAACACATTTACGCTTGCCGAAGTATTGACTGTGTAACCTCTAATCTAACAATTCTTTGACCTGTAAGCACTGCTGTTTTCGGCTACTTTGCCTATACGGTCGAGGTTGTTGGTACGTATTTGTTCTTCTACAATAGCATCGAGTACCGCTACAGCTGTCATATTTACAATGTCGCGTACTGAACTTTCAACGTCCAAAATATGCACTGGTTTATTTAATCCCATCTGAATTGGTCCAATTGTTTCGGCTAATCCCATTTCAATCAACATTTTGTAGGCTGTATTTGCCGAGCTGAGGTTAGGGAAAATAAGGGTGTTTACATCACGGCCCGATATTTTGGAGAACGGATATTTTTTATCTCTCAACTCTTTGTTCAACGCAAAGGTCACTTGCATTTCGCCATCCACCATCATGTCGGGGAAATTTGTGTGCAAGGTTTCCACTACTTGATGTACACTTGCCGGACTACCATTTTTGTCGGATCCAAAGTTTGAATACGAAAGCATAGCCATTACAGGGTCGTGAGCAAAAAACTTCACTGTATCGTGAGTCAGTTTGGCAATATCAATTAACGCATCGGTACACGGATGGCGGTTGAAAAGTGTATCGGCAAGGAAGAAAGTTCCTTTTTTGGTTATCATAATGTGCATGGCACCAATGTGTTTCGTTCCTTCGCGTATGCCAATAACATCTTTGGCCGCTTGTACCGAGTCGGCATATTTGGTATAAACACCTGTAATTAAAGCATCGGCCTCGCCTGTTTCTACCATCATCATGCCAAAATAATTGCGTTCATACATTTTTTCGAATGCTTCGTCGTAAGTCATGCCCTCGCGACTCCGTTTTTCGGATAATATCTGTGCAAAGCGAGCCCGGCGTCCTTCCTCGCGGTCGTGACGAAGGTTTACAATTTCGATACCCGTTAAATCAATGTCATTTTCTTTGGCAATGTTTGCAATTTTTTCTTCGTTGCCTAACAAAATTGGATGGCAAATACCTTCGGCTAAAGCAGATTCGGCCGCTTTTATCATGTTTTTGTGATTCGATTCGGAGAATACTACGCGTTTAGGATTCTGACGAGCCATATCGTAAAAATGACGCAACATTTTATTGTCGCTACCCATTATGGACCGCAATTTATTATTGTAATCGTCCCAGTTGGTAATAATTTTGCGAGCTACACCCGACTCAATAGCCGCCTTAGCCACTGCAGGAGCTACTATGGTGAGTAAACGTGGGTCAAGCGGTTTTGGGATAATATAATCGGCACCAAAACTCAAGCGTTTCAGGTTATACGCTGCATTTACCACATCCGGCACTGCTTGGTGGGTTAATTCGGCAATAGCACGTACGGCAGCCAATTTCATTTCTTCGTTAATACATTTGGCACGCACATCCAATGCGCCCCTAAAAATATAAGGAAAACCAAGTACATTGTTAATTTGATTGGGATGATCGGAGCGACCAGTAGCAAAAATAATGTCCTTACGGGCAGCCATTGCATCGTCGTACGAAATTTCAGGATTAGGATTAGCCAATGCAAAAACAATGGGATTTGCATTCATGGATTTTACCATATCTATGCTTAAAACTCCAGCCACCGAAAGACCTAAAAACACATCGGAATCCTTCACTGCTTCGGCTAAAGTTGTTATGGTGCGGTCGGTAGCAAATGGTTTTTTCCGACTGTTGAGGTCAGTGCGTTGCTTATTGATAACACCTTTTGAATCAACCATTACAATGTTTTCGAGCTTGGCGCCAAGCATCATATATAGCTGCGTACATGAGTTAGCTGCAGCACCTGCGCCATTTACTACAATTTTTACATCTTCAATTTTTTTACCTACTATATCGAGCGCATTAATCAACCCTGCCGACGAAATAATAGCAGTACCATGTTGGTCGTCGTGCATAAGTGGAATGTCGAGTTCAGCTTTGAGTCGTTCTTCAATTTCGAAACACTCAGGCGCTTTAATATCTTCCAGATTTATACCGCCAAAAGTAGGAGCAATGGCTTTTACAACCTGAATAAATTTTTCGGGGTCTTTTTCATCTACTTCAATATCAAACACATCGATACCTGCAAAAATTTTAAAGAGCAGACCTTTACCTTCCATTACCGGTTTCCCGGCCATGGCGCCTATATCGCCCAAACCCAATACGGCTGTTCCGTTGGAAATAACAGCCACTAAGTTACCTTTGGCGGTGTATTCATAAGCAGCATTTGGATCTTTTTCAATTTCCAAACATGGTTCAGCTACCCCAGGCGAATAAGCCAATGATAAATCGCGTTGTGAACTATACGGTTTGGTGGGGGTAACCTCTATTTTGCCCGGTTTTCCCTGTGAGTGATAAAGAAGAGCATCTTCTCTTGTAAGTTTTGCCATATTTGAATAAATATAATGAGTTGAATCATAGAATGTTGGAATGAAAAATTGACTTATGAGTAATAAATCGTAGCAAAATTACAAAATTATATTGCAAATTGATTATAAATTAGCAATTATTAGTACAAACTATAAATTGCGGCAATTTCATTCGTTTAAGCCAAAACGTATAAATTTCAGTTGTAAGCGTATTTTTTTTAACTTTGCAAACTCTAACTCGTAACTTGTAACTAAATACTCGCAACTTATAGATATGAAAATACTTGTTCTTGGTGCCGGAAAAATGGGCACTTTTATTACCGATGTGTTGTGTATCAACCACGAAGTAGCACTTTTTGATACCAATCCCAAGCGGTTGCGTTTTGTGTTTAACACCTTACGCATGACCGAGTACGAAGAAATTCGTGCATTTGAACCCGAATTGGTTATCAATTGCGTTACGTTAAAACATACCATTGAAGCTTTCGAGAAAGTAGTTCCTTTTTTACCAGGCAATTGTATTATTTCCGATATTGCTTCGGTTAAAACAGGTATTCAAGGCTATTACGAAAGTATAGGTATGCGTTATGTGTCCACACACCCTATGTTTGGGCCAACCTTTGCCACGCTCGATAATTTAAGTAATCAGAGCGCTATTATTATTTCGGAATCGGACCATTTGGGCAAAGCATTTTTCAAGGATTTGTATGGTTCACTTCGACTCAATATTTTTGAATATAGCTTTGATGAGCATGACCAAACTATTGCCTATTCGCTATCCATTCCGTTTGCATCTACCTTGGTTTTTGCGTCGGTAATGGTGCCACAAGAAGCGCCTGGAACCACCTTTAAGCGTCACATGGATATTGCCAAAGGTTTGTTAAGCGAGGACGATTATTTGCTGTCCGAAATTCTTTTCAATCCCTATACACATAATCAGGTCGAAAAAATACGAGCCGAACTCAAAACACTTATGGAAATTATCGACTCCAAAGACTCGGACCGCATGCAGCAATTTCTGAAAAAAGTAAGAGGGAATATTGTGTAAAATTATTGTAATT